>WTIQ01000256.1 GCA_011525185.1 Paracoccaceae bacterium
TCGCAAAACAATTTATTCGCCGCCACAAATGATCCATTTTTATCATCCCGACGGTGGTCTGACGCGGCCTTATGTGATGGGCTATACAGAAGAGATGGATCTTGCGACATATGAAATCACATTTGTTTCTAATCCAGAAGATCGCCACGAACTAGGTTTGTTCGTTAAAGGGGACAAGTGGACGTTTCTGGGTGTGACATTTGAGCGTCACTTGATTGGAACATTGGATGGGTCATTTGTCCATTTCCTTGGAACGGATTCATTGGGACGTGATGTGTTTTCAAGAATGCTGATTGGCACACGAATTACGATGTTGATGGGCGTGTTGGTTATGACGGCTTCATGCCTGATTGGGACAATTATCGGCGTATCTTCTGGGTACTTCGGGGGTCGTTTTGACATGATCGTTCAGCGATTAGTCGAATTTGTGAAAAGCTTTCCTGACCTGCCACTGTATCTTGCGTTGGTTGCCATCTTGCCGCGTCGGGCCGAACCGATGACGATCTTTGTGATGTTCGCCTGCATACTTGTTCTTTTGCGTTGGGCTGATTTATCGCGCGAATTGCGTGGCAAAGTAATCTCAATCCGTTCCATGGATTACGTTCGCGCGGCTGTAGCTGTTGGCGCATCAGATGGACGCATTATCCGCCGCCATATCGTTCCAAACACTTCATCGCATATTATCGTGTGGGCAACTTACCAATTGCCCGAGGTGATTTTGCTTGAAAGCTTCTTGTCCTTCTTGGGCGTAGGTGTCCAAGCGCCAATGGTGAGCTGGGGAACTATGCTCAACCAGGTGCGTGACTTTCAGTCCTTTGCGGCTGCGCCATGGTTGATGGCGCCTGTTGGCATGATCGTGATTTCAGTGTTGGCCTTCAATGCCTTTGGCGATGGTTTGCGCGATGCAATGGACCCGTATTCAAATGACTGATGCGCTTTTAAAAGTTGAAAACGTTGTAGTCGATTTCCGGATAGCGACTGGCACTGTCAATGCAGTGCGTGGTGTGAGTTACGAGGTTGCGCGCGGTGAAACGCTCGCAGTTGTAGGTGAGTCCGGCTCGGGAAAATCGGTCACGGCGCGCGCTATTATGTCCATGTTGGCCGAAAACGCGACCGTCGGAAATGACACCAAGATCATTTTTGACGGGAAAGACATTTCGAATTTCTCGGAACCCCAAATGCAGGGGCTACGCGGCAACCGCATATCGATGATTTTTCAGGAGCCGTTAACCTCTTTGAACCCTATTTATAAAGTGGGTGATCAAGTCGCCGAAATTATCCAGGTGCATCGCCCAATGTCGAAAAAAGAGGCTTACGAAGAAGCTGTCCAACTTTTCCGAGAGGTACAACTTCCGGATCCCGAAGCACGACTTAATCAATACCCACATGAAATGTCAGGCGGCCAACGCCAACGTGTGATGATCGCGATGGCACTGGCAAATAAGCCGGACTTGTTGATTGCGGACGAGCCAACCACAGCTTTGGATGTTACAGTCCAAGCTGAAATCTTATCTCTGCTCAAGTCATTGCAAAAGAGCCACAAAATGGCAGTCATATTGATCACACATGACCTAACTGTGGTTGAAAAAACCTCGGACAAAGTTGTTGTGATGCGATACGGCGAAGTTGTTGAGCGGGGGACAACCGAGGGCGTTTTTGCCAACCCTCAACATCCTTACACCAAACACTTGCTTGCTAGCGAGCCAAAGGGTCTTCCTGATCCATTAGCGGCTCAGGCTACGCCTTTGATGGTCGCCGAAGACATGCGCGTGGCCTATCGTATCACCCACGGTGGTGTATTTTCGCGTAAGAGGACGGACATTGTAGCAGTAAACGATGTTTCCTGCACAATTCGGCGAGGGGAAACCCTTGGGATTGTGGGTGAATCTGGGTCTGGTAAAACGACCTTGGGAATGGCGATGATCCAATTATTGGACGCAAACGGCGGAAAGATCACTTTTGATGGTCAACGTATTGACAGTTTGAACCGCCAAGCGATGCGACCCTTACGCCCGCGTATTCAGGTGGTGTTCCAGGACCCATTCTCTTCATTGAACCCGCGGATGATTATTCAACAAATCATCGAAGAGGGACTGATCGTGAATGGGATTGGCAATTCTTCTGCTAACCGCCGCAACTTGGTAGCGCGCGCCTTGGAAGAAGTGCAAATGCCATCAGATGCAATGCAACGCTTTCCACATGAGTTTTCAGGAGGACAGCGTCAAAGACTAGCTATTGCGCGTGCTTTGGCGATGAACCCTGATTTTATCTTGCTCGATGAACCTACGTCTGCGTTGGATCTTTCGATCCAAGCACAAATTATCGACCTTTTGAGGGACCTACGCGCTAAACATGACTTGAGCTATATGTTTATCAGCCATGACCTGAAGGTCGTCAAAGCACTCTGTCACAATGTGATCGTGATGCAGCACGGCAATGTGATTGAACAGGGACCGACCTGTCAGGTCCTTGAGACCCCCCAAAATGCTTATACTCAGCGTCTTGTCGACGCGGCATTCAATGTAATTGCGGCATAAGCCGATATGAGGACAAAGAAAATGACTGCTAATCCCAAAATCACCTTTATCGGAGCTGGCTCCACTGTTTTCATGAAAAATATCATCGGTGACGTGCTGCAACGCGATGCGCTCAAGAATGCTCATGTTGCGTTGATGGATATCAATTCGCAACGCTTGGCTGAAAGTGAAATCGTGTTTGAAAAACTTGTCGCGACTTTGGGTGTCGGGGCGACGCATTCACTGCATCAGAACCAGCGCGAGGCCTTGGAAGGTGCAGATTTTGTTGTTGTCGCTTTCCAAATCGGAGGGTTTGAGCCGTGTACAGTGACTGACTTTGAACTGCCAAAGAAGTTTGGTCTGCGTCAAACGATTGCCGATACGCTTGGTATAGGTGGAATTATGCGCGGCTTGCGAACAGTTCCGCATTTATGGTCAATCTGCGAAGATATGATGGCAGTTTGTCCTGAAGCTATTTTATTACAATATGTCAATCCTATGGCGATCAACACTTGGGCTATTGCCGCGAAGTATCCCAAAATCAAGCAAGTCGGGCTTTGCCATTCTGTTCAGCACACAGCTGGTGAACTGGCCTCTGATCTTAAAATCCCCCTTAGCAAAATTAGCTACAAGTCTGCGGGTATCAACCACGTTGCCTATTTCCTGCAGTTTGAGGAAATCATGGAGGATGGGAGCTATCGTGATTTGTATCCAGATCTGCAAAAAGGCTATGCAGATGGAACTTATCCTCGCCCTGAAAGCAGTTGGAACCCACGTTGTCCAAACAAAGTTCGCTATGAAATGATGAAGAAACTCGGATATTTCGCAACAGAAAGTTCCGAACATTTTGCTGAATATGTTCCATGGTTCATCAAGCGTGACCGTCCTGATTTAATCGAACGCTTTGGCATTCCCCTTGATGAATATCCAAAACGCTGCGTTGAGCAGGTCGAGCGCTGGAAAGATCAGTTAGAAGAATTTAAAACAGCCAATGCAATCGAAGTTCCAAATTCAGTTGAGTATGCTTCTGAGATTATCAACTCGGTTTGGACGGGAACACCAAGCGTCATTTACGGTAATATTGCAAACAATGGCTATATCCCGCAGCTTCCCGAAGGCTGTGCGGTCGAAGTCCCCTGTCTCGTGGATCGCAATGGAATTCAGCCAACACGGGTAGAAGATGTTCCGCCCCAGTTGATTGCAATCATGCGCTCCAATATCAATGTTCAAGAATTGACAGTCAAAGCCCTG
>WTIQ01000428.1 GCA_011525185.1 Paracoccaceae bacterium
CTAGGTTCAGAATTTTCCCAGATATCTTTGGGCCTGAGACTTGACCACCCGTGATGGGGATAATTCTACGTTGGCCCGCACGTCCAGTACCCATTTCTTTGATTGGGGCGAGTTCTACTTCTAGACGGCATGCAAATTCTAGCTGCGGTGTAGTCATATTAATTCCTAGGCTTCATAATTCGATGAAATAGGAGCACTGCGATCGCCAAGATTATACCAATCCACATTAATATTGCGGTTTTCCAAAGTATAAGAACAACTAAGAATAGTCGAACCCACATTTCTGCTTTGCCAATTGGACCCCGGTCAAAACGAGCGAGAGCGGACGCCAACAAATAAAGAGCTAAAATAATACGAAGCAGCAAGGCGCTTAAGGATGCCAAATCAATTTCTGATCCATAGCCTTCAATGAAGACGCGCTGTCCATTTGAATCTAAAACTGTGACAGCTTCTTCAATCAATAATAGTTCGGGGTACCACGCAAACACAAATGGTATGGCAAACATAACTATTCCAACTCGAACGGCCGCGAAACCTGTTTGCATTGGTTCAGTTTTTGCGACAGATGCCGCTGCGAATGCTGCAATGGCTACCGGTGGTGTGATTGCTGATGCCACCGCGAAATAGAATACAAACAAATGAGCCGTGAAAAAGCTTACCCCTAAATTTGCTAATAGAGGACCTAGCAAAAGTGCAACGTTCACATAAGCAGGCACTGTAGGCATTCCCATACCCAATAATATTGCACACATCATTGCAGACAATAGAGCGATCATTAGGTAAACGCTGCCTGTAATTTGTATTTCTAACCCAAATAATTTCAGGACGTTTGCGGTTTCCAACCAAGACGTCACTGCCCGAGTAAGTTCACCAGTCAATCCGCTTTCGTTCAAGAACGCAGAAATAATTGATACCGCGAAAAGCAATAAAAATAGCCTAGACAAAAGGATTCCACCTTCAGCGAGTGACACTAAGACCTTCGATGGTCTTGCGCGTGTTGCTGGGTCGAGAAAAAGCAAAGGGATAAGTACAGCAACTGCCCACCAACCGGCGGATACCGCATCGCCAGTCGCATTCATAATGATCTGCGTGAGGACCTCGGGTAAAAAACTTGCGATTAGACTTCCATCGATAGCGTCCTTGCTACCCAATAAAAGGAATAAAATAACCAAGATTGGAATGAAAATCATGGCTATGTTCATCCAATCCTGACGTATCATTTTAAGATCATCTGGCACGTTACCCATCGCTTCAATTCTATCCCGGCGTGCTTGGAACATTACTGTTAAAAAAATTGAAAAGAAAAAAGCCATCGCTGGTATAAATGCTGCCATGATGACCTTGGTGTATGGAACAGCTGTAAGAGCTACTAAAACAAACGCTGCAACGCCCATTACTGGTGGCATAATTTGTCCACCCGAAGAAGCTGCGGCTTCAACCCCTCCGGCAAAACGAGGAGTAAATCCGTTTCGCATCATCATCGGAATAGTCAGTCTGCCAGTAGATAGGACGTTAGTGACTGGTCCACCCGTAATCGTTCCAAACAATGCTGAGGATACGATTGCCGCGTGGGCTGGTCCGCCACGCATTTTTCGTGTTAAGCGAACAGCAAGCTTAATTAAAGAAGTCCCGCCCGCAGATGCACCAAATAATGCACCAAGAACAACATAAGGAAATACTTGGTTGATTACTATGTCCATAAAACGACCCATAAAGCCATCTGGCGTGATAAAAACATTAGTAGCTTTTTGAATTGCAGCATCTAAGGGATCTCCCCCATCTGCCCCCAGCTTTGTAAGTAGAAAGTTATTGTCTGAAAGATCAAAAACCCACACGAGCGCTGTAGCGACAGTATAGAGGACCACGACACTCGCAACTGCAACTAAGGGAACACCCCACACACGCATGTTGTAAAGGAAAAACAGCGTGATGATGGCAAAGAGTAACGGTAAGATCCAGACTCCAAATCGTGCTTGGCACGCAGGAACTTCTGCTTCGAAAGAGATCCCAGGTATCAAGTTATCTTCAGCAGCGCTCTCCGCAATCAATCGCGCCCGTTCACCTGTAAGCTGGTCAATTAGGCAAACACTATCAATTTCTACAAGATAACCAAACGCCCCTAGGAAAGCAGCTATAATCAAACCGGCGTCCAGCATGAGACCAAGCAATGCGCGGTTTGGTCGTTCTTTACGCAATATCCGGTATATGCTTGCGTCCAGAACTACAATTAGCATCATCGTAAAGAAAATTGGTGGAAAGAAGTATTCTACTTTAAAACCAGAAATGCGTAGGAATTTTTGCCCGGTGATGTCGCGCGCCCAGTCTTGAAGGCCCGGTATTTCAGGCATAGTGTTAACCATCCCGACGAGGACAAAAATTACGGCGATCAGATAGGCAATTTTTTTCCCCAGCCCGTCTGCCGTTTGTTGTGACGATCCCAATTCCAAGCTCCTGCACTACCTATGCAAAGTTATAAGAGCCCGATCTCTGTTATCGGGCTCTCTCGTATTAAGTCAGGGCTTTAAGCAATCTGCAACTGAATGCCCAGCCGCTTCGTAAGCGCGGATTGCACCAGGATGCATCTTAATTTTAACAGCGCCACATGCTCCTTGGTTTTTTCCATTTAGATCGCCGAATGTTAGGTTTAAATTTGGGCCAAAAGGTGCCCCAGTTTCAAACCGTTCCTGCGCTGCAAGGTAGGTGGTCACAATGTCATATACGAGCTGTTCATCCATGTCAGATCTTACAACCTGACCAAACGCCGTAGCATAAGTATCGAAAGTCTCATCGTCTGTTACTACTGTAACGTCATTCCCCTCATATGCTGCACGATATTTTTCTACAGGAATGCTAACAGGTGCATGACCTGGCGCGGCTACGATTTTTTGTCCCAGCTCACTGTTGTAAAGATCTGACGGCATATCATAAATTGTTATCCCGCCTGCGGCTGCAATTTGAATTTGGCGACCAGAAGGCAATCCATCGGGCGATGTCCAGGCGTCTACTGCTCCACCGGTAATGGTTGACACTACATCCGGCCAAGGTGTTTGAACGCCTTCGTAGCCTTCACCATCTTTCAGCCCGGACAAAAGTTGAATTGCGGCTCGACCCGACGTTAGTGCGGCGCCGCGTGGTGGACCATTCCAAATGCGAAGGCCGCTAAGGTCTCGTATGTTAGGAATTGGCGACGAGTTGTAGTGTGCAAAAATTTGCCAAGATCCGGCATGAAAGAAGATTACTTGCAGGTTTTTTGCTAATTCTGCCCCCTTTTCTTTGCCAATGCCTCTATACGGACCAGCGCCATTTTCTAACAAAAATGGCAGGATTAATGGCGCAGGTCCCATGTCTAATTGTCCTTCAGCGATTGCTTGGACTGTATTTGTTAGCGTTGCGCCTTCAGTAATTTGAACTGTTGCAACGCCTGCACTATCTAAGGCCGCTGCAAGAGTTGTATCTATGTAATGTGGAGTAGATCCGGGCGAAGTTGTCTCTGACGTCAGAGTCACCTGTGCGGTGGCGGCGACTGGCATCAAAACAGCAAGTGCGGCTCCAATCAATTTTTTAGTATTCATATTTTCCTCCCTTGGATGACTAGTTTAGTCTGATTGAGTTTGGTTGTGTTTCAGCTTTTCATTCACGAGCCCTTCCAAACCTAAATTTTCAATCCTTTCAATTTGGTATAAAAGCTAGGCTCCACTTTTGTTATAATACATAACAGTATTTGAAATTAAAGCTTTATTGTTTTTCAGACTTTTGTTTTGGAAAGGATCACGTTTGGATTGCTTGAGGAATCACACTAAGTTTTCTCTGCGATAACAAACAGATTATTTATTGATATCGCGATAACTAAAGTTATGACTCATGCCTAATTGTAGCGGTTCTTCTCCTTATGGCGTTCGCGAGTGCGTCGGCCATAGGGGTCAGTGGGTGTCCAGAACGTGTCATAAGAGATATCTCAATTAGATCAAAAGTATCTTGGACGTCAATTCGCACAATGTTTGAACTTTTCTGCACATTTTCAACTAGCTTAAGAGGGAAAACACATACAGCTCCAAGTTCTTCAATAAGAGACACAGCTCCGAAATATGACTCTGATGTTGTGGTTGCTTTAGGGGGCGTGAGGCCCTTATCAATGAACAGTTTACGGAAAATATCACCGGGACCAAGTGGTGCTCCAATCATGATCCATCGTGCATGCAACAGTTCACTCAGGCTTTGTGCGTTTTTATAAGGGGAGTTTTTCGAAGTTATTAACGCTATGGGTGTCGCTAAAAGAGGCTCAACGTTGATATCACGTAACATTCTGGCAGGCGGCGTGGGCCCTATTACGAGATCTGTTCTCCCATCACGTAATGGCTTTAGGGCATTTGGATATAATCCACCCGTAAGATGCGTTTCTACATCAGGAAATTTTGAATGAAACCGTGATAAAGCTTGTGGCAGAATTTTGACAGCAGCGAGAGGTGAAACGCATACGTGAACTGAACCAACCTGTTCTCCCCGTAATTGCGCTATTTCGTCATCTAAGCGTTTAATTTCACTTGAGATCGAGCGGGCACGCACCAAAACGTGTTCGCCCATCTCTGTAGGTACCACGCCTCGAGAAGAACGCTGGAAAATAGGAACCCCTAGAGCATCTTCTGCCTGACGCAGGGATTTGGTTAAAGCGGGTTGAGATTTCCTTAAAGCTTTTGCTGCTCCGCGCAAGCTACCTGCATCGGCAATGGCGACCACAGTTTGAATATGTTGCACTTTCATGCGATTTCCTAGAGTTATAGCTAGTCACTTTTTTATCCTATCGGTGATCGTCATTATTGCAATAGATATCAGGTAACAGCTAATGGAGACGGAAATGTCCAGAACATATGCAATTACCGGTGTAGCAAGTGGTATTGGGGCGAAACTAGCTTTGAAGCTAAAGTCTCAAGGCCATAAAGTTATAGGTTTTGATGTCAACAAAGCATCAGAAAATCTGGACCACTACATTCCGATTGACCTCAGTGATGAGGTGTCTATCAAAGCCGCAGCTAACCAAATACCGTGCAAGCTGGACGGGCTTTGCAACAATGCAGGTTTGCCGCCACGGATCGGAACGGAAGCCGCAATTTTGAAGGTCAATTTTCTGGGAACCCGGTCTTTTACGAACGCCATGCTTCCACACATGAAGCCTGGTGCATCAATCGTCAACATGGCGTCTCGCGCTGGGCATGGATGGCACGAAAATCTTGACCAAAACAAGAGGCTAGCCGCGTTGCGACATGTTGACCAAGCAGCGCAATTCGCTTTGGATGAAGGGATCGACTCAACGCGGTGCTACAACCTTACAAAAGAAGCCATGATTCTTTGGACGGTTGCGATCACTGAAGAGTTAGTTGCGCGCGAACTCCGGGTTAACTCGCTAAGCCCCGGGGGCATCTCAACTGGCATTCTAGGTGATTTTGAACGGGCGTTCGGCGCAAAAATGGCCCGCAATGTAGAAAGGGCAGGAAGACCAGGGACGCCGGAAGAAATCGCGGAAATCGCGGCCTTTGTTTTGTCGCCCGAAAGCAATTGGTTGAAGGGGTCTGACATCGCCATTGATGGAGGCATGGGCGCTTTTAATATGTCCGATATGTTGGGCCTTGATGCGATGCGCCTCGAAGATCGAAAGGCCGCAGAATGACAACGCCGGTATCCGACATTGATTTTTATTCAGACGAAGTTGTCCGCGACCCATATCCTGTCTACGCGCAGCTTCGTGAAATGGGTCCGGTCGTCTACATGGCAAAGAACGACCTTTACTTGGTTGCGCGCTATAAGGAGGTAAGTGAGATACTACAGCAGCCGCTGCGCTTTGTGTCGTCGAAGGGCGTGTCACCCATTCAGAAGGTCAATGATATTCTCGTTGGATCGACGCTGAATTCGGACCCGCCCATTCACGACAAAACGCGCGCAGTTACCTCTGAACCTTTGCTGCCCGGCTCGCTGGGAAAGGTTGAGCCGCGTATCAAAGCGGCGGCGGATGGTTTGGTTGAAGCACTATGCGCACGCGGTGAGTTCGATGCCATTGCGGATTTTGCGCAGTATCTGCCCATCACAATCGTCGCTGAGCTGGTTGGCCTTCCGCAGGCGGTGAGTCCAGATCAAATGTTGAAATGGGCGAGTGCGACATTCAATCTTTTCGGGACTCAGAATGCCCGCACTGATCAAGCCTTTGAAGACCTTGAAACGCTGCGCGATTTCTTGCTGGAATACGGACGTCCCGAAAAACTGGCGGACGGCGGTTGGGCGCGGCGCATCTTTGAAGTGGGGCCCGAACGTGGGCTTAGCTACGAGACCTGCGCTCAGCTGATGCGGGACTATATCAACCCATCCCTCGACACGACGATTTCTGCAACCGGCCAGATCATCAAGTTCTTCGGCGATAGCCCTGATCAATGGGACAAGGTTCGAACCGATGCTTCTTTGATCCCCAATGCGGTGGAAGAGGCGGTGCGCCTTGCCACACCCATCAGGGCATTCACGCGCTATGCAGTCGAAGATATTGAGGTTTCGGGCCATCTCATCCCGAAAGGGAAACGGGTGATCGTTTGCTATGCCTCGGCAAATCGCGATCCGCGGAAATATGATAATCCGGATGATTTTGATGTGACCCGCGATGTGCATGATCATGTTGGCTTTAGCCAAGGCGTGCATATGTGCATGGGCATGCACCTTGCGCGGCTCGAAATGGTGTTGCTACTTCAGGCACTGCGGCGCCGTGTTGAACGATTTGAGCTTCTTGCCGAACCCGAAATAGCAATGAACACAACGATCCGGGCGTTTAGTTCTTTGCCTGTGCGGGTGCATTTAGCAGCCACGGTGCTTGCGGATGCGCCAGCGACCAATGCCGAAGCGTCACCATGGCTGGATGTGACAATTGCCAAGGCAGAGGCTGCCGCGACAGACATCCTTGGGCTTGAGCTGACGGGGGATGATTTGCCAGCCTATGAAGCGGGCGCGCATGTGGATGTGCAGATCAAATCCGGGCTGATCAGGCAGTATTCTTTGACAGGCGATCCTGCAGACAAGAGCAAATACAGTCTGGGCATCCTGCTGGACCCCAAATCGCGAGGAGGTTCCGCTGCGGTTCATGCTGATTTCAAAGCGGGAAAGGCGATCAAAATCAGCCGCCCCCGTAACAATTTCCCTTTGCAGAAGGCCGAGCATACGATCCTCTTTGCGGGTGGTATTGGCGTTACTCCAATGCTCGCAATGGCTTATGCGCTCAAAGCTAAAAGCGCCTCGTGGGAGATGCACTACTGCGGACGTTCAGCGGATCGGCTGGCGTTCCGATCTGAACTCGCCCGGTTTGGGGGCAAGGTTCATATCTACCTTGATGATGGCCCCAAAGAGCAAGCGCTGGATATTCAAGAGGTGCTGAAGGGGGCGTCAGAGGGCAGGCATCTTTATGTGTGTGGGCCAAACGGGTTCATGGATTTTGTCGTAGCTGCCGCCGAGGCCAGCGGTTGGCTTGATAGCTGTATTCACTTGGAGCGCTTTGGAGCTGAAGTGAACACCGATGGCGCACCTTTCACGGTGGTTGCGCAAGTATCCGGCAAAAGCTTTGAGGTTGCCCCCGGAGAAACCATCGCAGGCAAGCTGGCCGAGAATGGCATCGATATCGCTGTATCGTGCCAATCGGGAGTGTGCGGCACCTGCCTCACCCGTGTCGTGGATGGCATGCCGGACCACCGAGACCTTGTTCAAACCGACCTTGAAAAAGCTTCAAACGCACAGATCACAGTGTGCTGCTCCCGGTCAAAAACCCGTAAATTGGTGCTCGATATCTGACGGATTTTGCGGCCTCAAGATTCTTGAACGTCGTCTTTTTCTGCTAATTCGGGGCCGGGGCGCAACCCGTAGTAGGGCCGTGCAAAGTCGGGTAATTCGTCTTGTGTAAAAATACCGAGCTGGATGCCGCGCTTTGCTGAACGGCTACGCTCTAGTTTGACCTGTTGCTGAGACATGGTTACTCGTTGCGACAGCCGCTGTGCCCAGGTGGCCAGCATCTCGCGATGATCAGCGCGCACATCGGCGTAATTGGGATCCGCACCCAAGTCGTTTAGCTCATGAGGATCATTCTCAAGATCAAACAGCATGGGTCGAAGTCCCGGCGCATGCACATACTTCCAGCGCTCAGTCACAACCATGAATTGACGTGGGTCATCCATCGTGTCTGAAAATGCAGCAGCCCCAGGATAAATGCCATAGTTGTTCTCGGAAATCGCAAAGCTGCGCCAATCCTCGGGTGTCTTGCCATGTATTATAGGCATTAGGGACCGCCCCTCGAGAATGTGCGGACGTTCCTCTCCGCCAGCAATTTCTAGGAACGTAGGCGTCAAATCAATCGCCTCGACAAGCGCATCGCAGGTTGTTCCACGTGTGGCATCTGCTGCTGGTGAGGGGTCATGAATAATCATTGGAATTTTGGCCGAGCAATCATGAAAAAGGTCTTTTTCACCCATCCAGTGATCTCCCAGATAATCGCCATGATCAGAGGTTAAGGCAATAAGTGTATTCTCCCAAAGGCCCGTTTCCTTAAGGTAATCAAAAAGCCGCCCCATCTGGTCATCGCACTGTTTGATCAGACCCATATAGGATGGGATCACCTCGGCACGGACTTCTTCACGTGCAAAACTCTTCCCGACTTTGCCGCTCGCATAGGTTTCAAATACTGGGTGCATATCATCCCATTCCTCATCAGAGCGGTTTACCGGTATCACATGCTCCGGCCCATACATGTTGTTGTAGGGTGGCGGCGCGATGTAAGGCCAATGCGGCTTGATATAGCTCAGGTGCAGGCACCAAGGTGCATCCCCTGCTTGATCCATAAACTCAATAGCGCGACTGGTCATATACGGGGTCTCGGACTCTTCGTCCTTGATAGCTGCCGGTTTACGAGCATTCTCCATCACCCAACCGGATAAGACGTTGCCATTTTCATCGCGCGATGCGTTGGCAAAGTCATGCCAAGGATTTTCGCCGGGATATCCCCGCTCGCGCAGCCAAGCGTTATAGGTCTCCGCCCCTTTGGGGTCATAAGACCCATCGGGGCCCTCTGGTCGCATCCCATCATCGCGTTCCCAAACATCAAAACCGCACTGTTCTGTCCGCACGCCAATGATGCTGCCTTCTGGGATGCCGAGACGTTCCATGCCTTCCTTATCGGCTTTCATGTGAGTTTTACCCACAAGCCAGCAGTCCATGCCATAGTCGCGTAAGTGGTCGCCCATGGTGTGTTCGCCGACACGCAAGGGAACGCGGTTCCAAGTCGCACCGTGCGAATGGCAATACCTGCCAGTGTAAAAGCTCATCCGCGAAGACCCACAAACAGGGGATTGGCAATACGCCCGCGTAAAGCGCACACCCTGTTCAGCCAGAGCGTCGATATTTGGTGTTTTAAGGTGAGGATGTCCGGCGCAGCTCAGATAGTCCCAGCGAAGCTGATCAAACATGATAAACAGGATGTTTTTGGGTTGAGGTGTCATTTTTCGTTCTCCAAATTGACCCTGATTACCTATTCCGGACCATAGGCGTTACTGCTGATAATGTTATGAGCTAATATGGTGATAGTGATTACTTTTCAATATAATGCGCGGTGGGGGAATGCTCTGTAATGATAGCGTCCATGCTGCGAAGAAGATGTCAGCGAGTAACTTGGTCACGATTTGGAGAGTGTCAAAGATGAGGATTGCGATTACTGGAGCTGCAACGGGGATCGGTGCCGAAACGGTTAAGTTATTCAAGACGGCGGGACATGAGATCTTTGCGTTTGATATCGTAAAATCTGACCTGGCGGATCACTGGATCGAGGTGGATCTTGCTGACTTGCCTTCCATTGATGCGGCGGTATCTGAGTTGGGCGGCAAGTTTGATGTACTTATAAACAACGCTGGATTGCCGCCTCGGTCGAACAATCAGGTGAAGCTGCTGGCTGTCAACGTCCTGGGTCTCATGCAGATGACCCGGTCGATGTGTCCAAAACTTGCGCCCGGTGCGCGTATCGTCAACACTGCGAGCCGCGCAGGATTGATGTGGCGCGAGAATCTCGATGAGGTGAAGGCTCTTATGAGCTTAACTAAGGTGTGTGAAGTTGAGAACTTTGTTGCGTCCCGCGGAATTGATCCAACGCGCGCTTACAATCTCTCCAAAGAGGCTGTAATCGTCTATACCAAGGGTCTGACGCGGCACCTTTTGGACCTAGACATACGTGTAAATTCAGTCAGCCCCGCTCCTGTCGCTACGGGTATTCTGGATGAATTTATGGCAGCTCTGGGTGACCGTGCCGCAGCGGCGCTGTCTTTACCCGGTCGCGCAGCGAGCGCGGAAGAAGTGGCAAAGGTCATTGCGTTTCTGGCCAGCGAAGATAGTTCTTGGGTCAAAGGCCACGACATTCTTGTGGATGGGGGAGTTTCGGCGATGGTCTCTGCAAAAGAACTTGGGTTTGAACGGGGAGAGACATGACGATGATTCCGGCACCTGACAACATCCCACTCCTCGATGACGACCCGTTTTCTGAAGCGGTATTGTCGGACCCACGCACCTACCAAAAAAAATTACGTGCGGCAGGACCAGTTGTTTGGCTTTCGCGTTATGGGTTCTACGCTGTCGGCGGCTATGAAGAGGTTGCCAGTGTCCTAGGTGACTGGAAGCAATATAGTTCGGCGCGCGGGGTAGGCACAACAGACTTTGCCAAAGAGGAGCCTTGGTGGGGCGAGCGAGCGGTTCTAATCGAAAGCGATCCGCCCAGACACAATCAGATCCGTGCCCATGTGATGAAGGTGCTTAATCCACGAGCCGTGGCAGATTTGGGGACGAGTTTTCGCAATGAAGCGAACATGCTGTTGGACATGGTATTGAAGTCATCAACCTTTGACGCGCAAACCGATATTGCGGATGTATATCCACTTAAGGTGTTCGGTGACGCCCTCGGGATCGACGCAGAAAATCGGGAGACGTTACTGATTTTCGGCGATCTGGTTTTCAACAATTTTGGCCCGCGTAACAGTGTGCTTGAGCGGGCGCGTAAGTCTGCCGATGCGGTTGGTGCTGTCGAGTGGATGCGCTCACGTACGGCACGTGAAGCGGTTCGAGAAGGCTCGCTTGGAAGGCTGTTGCACGAATTGTCGGACACTGGTGACCTGACCCCTGCAGAGGCGGCGAATGTCATGCGTGGGCAGCTCGCGGCGGGGGTCGATACGACCGTGGCGGCGTTAGGATATGTGTTTTACTGTTTTGCGCAGAATCCTGAACAATATGCGCTGGTACGTGAAAACTCGGCTTTAGCTGTTCGAGCTTTTGAAGAAGCGGTGCGCCTTCTTAGTCCGATCCAATCTATTCTGCGCACCACGACAGCAGATGCGGAGCTTGCAGGTCTTCCTATTCGTGCCGACACCAAGATCATTATTTCAAATGCAGCAGCAAACCGTGATCCTCGGAAGTTCGAAAATCCGGAAACGTTTGACGTAATGCGGAACGTCACAGGGCACGTTGGATTTGGGCGGGGTGTGCATACGTGCGTTGGTATGCACGTGGCCAAGCTTGAAGCGGAGAACCTATTACAAGCCTTCGTGGAAAAGGTTCGCGAGGTTCGCTTGGCGGGAACGCCAGTGTTCAAGCTGAACAACACGGTGCGCGGGCTTGCATCGCTGCCGCTTGAAATCCAGCTTGCCTAACCCGATTGCGCCAGCATGACCGAACAATCTGCCACACGTAAGCCGTCGATGCCGTTCACCTGACATTCCAGATCGACAACAGCCGAAGGGGAGGGGCCCATGCGGCACGTGTCTGCAGGATGGAAGATCTGCGCGCCTGCGCTCGGATGGTGTCGTCTGAAACTTGGCATTTGAAGGGTTTCGGTTTTCGCTCCATAGAAAGCTCACCTTAAAGCTGATCGACGGCACGCACCGGGGGAAGGAATTCTACCTCATAGTCAGGCGATAGCGCTGTGACCTCGCCAGGATGCTCTAAGTTATGAATCTTGCGGAATAAATCAAGCAGTTTTCCAGTGGGTGTGACCCAAAACAGCGCTGTGGCATCCGCACCGGAATTATTGAAGATACCGTGTGGAATTCCCATCGGCATGCAAACAACGTCGCCTGCTTTCGCATGGTGGCGCTTGCCATCCAGCAAAAGATCGATTTCTCCGGTCAAAACCTGAATGTACTCATCTTGGTTGAGATGAACATGTGGCGGCACAAAGCTTTCCATGGGCAACATCGCGTGCCAGGAGAAGCAGCGCTCGGTGATTGATTTAGGGGTGTAGACTTGCCCAAGGATATTCCAATGGATACCGTCGATACCCTGGCCCTTGACTAAGACTTCTGGCGACAGGTTTGGTTTTAGAAGGCCGTTATTGTAGCTCATGTATTATCCTCCTTGCGCAGCAACTTCTTTAGTGTTGGCCCGATTATTGGGTTGTGGGCTGCGAACCGAGGATGCCATTCGTCACGGATCGCGGTTTCGAGTTCATTCTCGTCCCAATAACCGATCAGAATGCCACCCTCGCTGATGCGTTCCTGCACATAGGTACTTTCGATGGTCTCATCCGCCACGGTGGCACGTTGGCGTGGCTGGCGTGCCCATTTGAATAAGCGCTCATGCATGTCTTCCTTGATATCGTCATACCCCTGCTTCGCACCCAAATCGAAGAATTCGTCTGGGTCTGTTTCAAGATCAAACAGCATGGGCCGAAATCCTTCGGTAAGAATGTATTTCCAACGCCCGTCAAAGATCATTCGTAGCCAGCAATCACGCGATTTCTTGCCAAGCGCGATCCGCGCGTCCTGAAAAGAATAGTCATATTCGCAGATCACATGGCGACGCTGGTTATATTTCTGACCGAACAACGCAGGGCGTAAGGACTGCCCGTCAATCTGATGCGGCACCTGTGGCGTACCGTACACATCAAGGAATGTGGGCAAAAGATCAACCATCTCCACAAGATCGTTGTTGATCTGGCCGCGTGTTGCGTTGGCACGCTTATCTGGGTCTGAAATTATCAGAGGTACTCGGATGGCCTGCTCGTGAAACAGGTCCTTTTCGCCCATCCAGTGATCGCCAAGGTAATCCCCATGATCCGATGTAAAGACGATCATCGTCTCGTCTGTTAATCCCTTGCCATCAAGATGCGCCAGAAGCCGACCGATCTGATCGTCGAGCTGTTTGATCAGACCCATGTAAGCCGGTATAACTGTGTCTCGTACTTTATCCTTTGAAAAATTAATGCTGACCCTGTGTTTTTGCATCGCAGCGTAGACAGGATGTGGGTCTTGTTGCTCGGCTGGTTCCCGTTTGACTGGCAAAACATGCTCCGGTCCATACATCGAAGCATACGGTTCAGGCACAATGTAAGGCCAGTGCGGCTTTATGTAAGATACATGAGCGACCCACGGTTTTGGACCGGCCTGATCTATGAAGTCCATAGCGCGTTCGGTTATATATGGAGTTTCGGCTTTTTCATCTGGGACGCGGGCTGGTTTATTGGCGTATTTTAGAAACCAGCCTGATAAGAGTTCGCCATTTGGGCCTTCTGCAGCGTTAGCCCATTCCTCCCAAGGGTTTTCACCAGTTAGACCGGCTGCGTTCAGATTGGCATTGTAACTTGGGTTGGGATCGTGGCCGCCATACGGATGAATACCGTCGTCACGCTCGAAAGGGTCGAATCCACATTCTGAAATACGTACCCCAATTGGCCCTTGAGGATCTATTCCAAGTCTTGCCATGCCTGGCATATCAGCGCGCATATGAGTTTTACCAATTAATACAGATTGTATACCTTGTGGGCGGAGGTGGTCGCCAATGGTCATTTCACCAGCTTTTAATGGAACAAAATTCCAGCTTGCTCCATGAGCATGAACATAACGACCGGTATATGTCGACATTCGACTAGGACCACAAACGGGGGACTGAACGTATGCTCTATCAAAACGTAGCCCACGGTTTGCTAGTGCATCAATGTGTGGCGTATCCAAGTGTGGATGCCCATTGCAGGATAGATAATCCCAGCGCAACTGATCACACATAATGAAAAGGATGTTTTTTACGGTCATTCTTCCAATCGCTAACTGTTCCATAAACGTTATCGTGAATTTAGTGAGTAATCTACAATCTTAGCGTTAGCCGACGCTATCAGAATAAACCTGCTCGCCAAGACTCCGTGGTGCACTTAACTATTCAAACCGGGTTTTCGCATAACGAATTAGTACCAAACACTGCGTCCCGCCATTGGGTGAAGACATAGTGTTTGTTCCATACGATGCGAAATATCAAAAACACACTTTTGCGCACACTAATTTAAGAGGCATGCAACTTATTGGATTAACATAACTATTTATTGCCATATCTATTAAAAATCCTCGTGTCGGTGGTTCGATTCCGCCCCCGGGCACCACTTTACAAAACAATATCAATGACTTAATTTTTGCACACTAACGCTAAGCGTGTAGGATTCAAAAACACACCAAAAACACACTTTTTTTTGGTGTTTTTAGAAAGAGATTTCAGGGTTCGACACTATGTCTACAACCTAGTGAAAGAACACAGTTGTTTATAGGGATCGGTAGCATCATAAGAAATGTGAAACGTAATCAAATTAGATTTC
>WTIQ01000209.1 GCA_011525185.1 Paracoccaceae bacterium
GTCTTGGCATCTTCGATCTCTAAATGTGAAATCAGGTCAGAGGACGGTGCTCTGGACAACGCAAGCTCTGTTAATTTGTCTCTGTGTACGGTCACAGATGACGTGACAAGACCCTCAAAAACCAATTCAACCGTTATAAAATCAACGCTATCCGCCAAAAAGCGTGACGCCGTTTGAAACACTCGGCCTAACGCCTGAATATTGGATCGGTACTTTGTATTCTCGATACTTAGTTTTACTGTGTTTTTACTCTGTTCAATACGTTTTAAAAAAAGTCCGTCGACGGAAAGGACTTTTTGCAAATTTACAATGTCAGTCTCTTTTCGGTGAGGCCCACCTGTATTTTCTGAACGTGGCGAAATGGGCGTAGGCGTCAACTCAAGGCCGGGGCCGTTGGCTGGTGACTTTGGATCCAGACTCAGATGCGCCGAAAGCGCAGCCTTCGATCCATGCAGCCATGCAACACCAAGGGAAAACGTATCACTCAGTCGATATTGTGCAGAAACATTCCAAGGCGAAGACTGTTCAAAATAGGATTGCTCCAAGTCATACGCATCATTTGAGTACTCCAGTTTTGCATCTAAACGGTCTGACACCCCAATTTTAATCCCACCAAATATTGCGGCATTTCCCTGAAACCATTGAGCCGCCTCAATTTCTCCACCAACCCCAGATTCACGGTTTTCTCTCACCTTGAAGCCTTGATGCAAAGCGCCCAAAGGGTTGCTAAATCCACCGTAAGAGGCGAGGCGACCAAAGCCCAGCCCAAGGCTAAAGGACAAATTCTTATGAGATTTTGTCGCAACAATATACTCGCTACTGTAGCGACCTGTACCGATAAAGTCTTTTAGGCCAATCGCAAAGGCAGGTGTGACATTGCCCTCATCTATAAAACGAAATCGCACATCAAAACTGCGATCCCAGTTCGAGAACCCCAGTGCTTGCTCACCATTCTTTCCGTGCCCAGCATATCGAAAGCTGGCACTCAGACGGGGAAAGATTTGTGATGTAAATATCGTCCGCAACGTTCCATCAAAATAACTTTGACTTAAAGTTATCAGCCCATCAGGTGCAGACTCCGCTGTTGGCATCTCTACGAGACCAATTTGACCGTAAGAGTTAAAGCTATTTTCACCCGCAAAGGAGGACGACGCCATAACCCAAAAAAGAAACGCAAAAACGTTTCGCCACCATGGGTGAAAAGCAGAAAAGACTAATCCCATTTTTGCGGACACACCCCCTGAATTATCACCTTCGTTTAACAAGGCCGCTAATTTTATTCAATGTGATGTCGTATTATTCCTGAGGTTCCAAATTCATGCGTCATATTTAAACCACAGGGGCGCATGGCCTCTTAAAGATTGGGTGCCCCCTCCAGTCCAAGAATTTTGCGGAACCGCGTCCAATATTTTGGTAACTTAGGAGGCTCTGAAAGGCCCCTCTCAATATCCTCGGCGAAACAAGGCATCTTTTTTGTGGCAAATTCCCTGCCCCATTTCAAAAAATGCTGATTATCTTCAGGTCTTAATCGACAAGCACTCCCCACAAGACCAATGACCGTTTCAGATGGTGAATACCATTCGTCTTGTATAGAGGCGAGCTTAGAGGGAAACAGAGGTCCGATAAATCGAATAAGAGCGCTCTCGGAGAACATTAAGAGGATCTCGCCGATTTCAGAATGCGTGTAATGCAAAAGCGGGGGGAAGCTATCAAAGAAAATAGCCTCTTTGTCGATCACTGCAAAATTACGAATGGACGGGTGAAAACCGACACGACCCATGTCTGGTGTGAGATTATTCCAAAATTTTGCAATGGTGGCGCCTGCCGCATCCATCAACTCAAGCGCCTCTTGCACATCGCACCCCAGCATTTGCGCACGCATCATGTATTTTTCTGGAATTGCACTTTGAATGATGACTGGAATTTGCTTACCGCCACTTTCAACAGCGATAATTTCTGTCTCTGGAAAAGCAACATCTAGCTTGCGCAAAAGATTTACGTATTCGTCATGAAGCTTACACAAGCGCGAGACATCATCGCCTTGTGCCTGCCCATTGTAAATTTTGATGACTTTGTCTTGAAACGGACCCGTGTCAGGCCTGAACGGTTTACAGAAATATCCTAATTTTGAAAGAGGCTTGGGCCTGTCATCCATCGCCTTTGAGACAAGTTTTTCAAGTTCGGAAGTATCAATCATAGCGCTCTCATGGTGTCCAGATGAGAGCGCTATAAAACGCAATGACTTGAATTACTAGAACAGGGAGAAATTACGTATCACAACGAACTGTTATGCGCACCTTACCTCTTACTGATTCTGACCAGCGGAGATTAACTTGACCCTTCGACGATCCCTTTTCGGTTTCGGTGTAAGGCATAGTATATCTCGGCGCGCCTGAACTATTTTGAATTGGCCCATGTGCAACAATGCTATCTACATACTGGGCAAAACCTCCAAATGGTAGATAATCGGCTACATTCACATTCCAGACAGAAGAACGGGAATTTTGCGAGTGATGAACCAAGGCGGGATTTTCCGTAACATCAGACACATTATTAAAGTTATTACCCAAAAATTGGATATTCCTCAATTTTGTCCTGTCGATATCTGCAAATGTTGTGTCAATCCGCTCGACGCGATCAATCGCTCCGTTTATGGAGCGAAAATTATTGTTGTTCACCGTCAAATGAGAGACTCCATGTCGCTCACCAAACGGCTTGACGACTATGTATGCGAACCATGGGGCCACATTTCCGCTTAAGAACACATTATCGCTGATCGATAGAGCAGAGAACCCGAAGCCAGAAGAATAGATCGGGTCTGGCTCATGTTCATTTGTCCACTCTATAAAACAGTTATCAATATAATTTCCGACAATCGTTGAGGCTGTATTGGGCTTTGTCAAAGCAATGCCCGCCGTCCTAATTCCGTTGGGTTCACCATCCCCCTGATAAAAGTGATTGCCGCTCACCAAATTATTCGATCCGCTGAGGATTGCAAAACTCCGAAAATACGAGCACCAATTTTCTCGCAACTTGGCATCGTTTGCATTAACATTGAGCGCCACAGTGATGCGATCTTGCGCCTTTTCACCGCCTTCACTTGATTGAAATTTGCACTGATCAACCAACATGCCCTGACAACCGGTTCCAATAGATGTAATTCCGCGGTTTTTCGGCCTATTAAAAAAGCAATCTTTCGCATGAAAGAGGTAGCCAGACGGTGCGAGCATAATCCCACTTGCCTTCGAGTCGCATTGAAACTCTATATTCTGAAATACAAATTTACTAACTCTTGTGAAGCCACTGAAATCAATAAGGTATTTAAATCTGGTAAACGTAAAGTTTTGTGTACCCTCTGCGTCATGTAGTGGAGCCGAGAGCGTAATTTCTTTTCTGGATATGTTAACAGATGTTACATATACCTCGCGACCAACGCCCTGCCCTTCAACGAGTGAGCCCACACGGATGCTCGAAATTTTCGACACTGCGGTTAATTTGCTTTGAAAGGCTAAGGAGTATGTTGCACGCGACTGCACGACATCATTTTCCCAAGCCTCATCACCAGCGACGTAAATTTTCCCATTACGCACGACCCGACGCTGTAAAAAATCATTCGCAGTTGCCATAGTTGCATGAACGTCAAGTGGCTCACGAATTGATATCGACTTCCCACAAAGGTCCAAAGACTCATGTGCGCCACCGTTCATTAAAGCTTGGAGCGCCTTTTTGAGAGCGAGTTCGCCGTCGTTAAATGCATCAAGATATGGCTGAATGCTATAAAAATGATTAAGCACAAGCGGAGCATGATCGGGTATGCTTAATGTCCCACGAAATTGCACGGGCGAAGCAAGCGAGAGACCTTGGCCAAGGTAATATGTGCCTTGCGGAACCAGCAGCACGCGACCATCAGCCGCTCGATCTGCATTTACAAAGGCATTGTAATTATCGGTTGTTCCATCTCCAACACCGCCGTAATCCGTCAGATCGACAACATTAAACGTGTCTGGGTGAAAAAGGTGGGTTACATCTTCGATCTCAAAATCGTCAATTCTGATGATACCACCATTTGCACCCGTTAAATCCAGACCGAAATGACCATAATCTGGTTCGGATCCCCAAACCATGTCTACTCCATCCCTTAGCCCAGGCCCAATAATCGCGGAAATTTCATAAATTCTGCCGTGTTTTTTTATTGCCGTAGAGGAACC
This sequence comes from Paracoccaceae bacterium, assembly GCA_011525185.1. Classification (GTDB taxonomy): domain Bacteria; phylum Pseudomonadota; class Alphaproteobacteria; order Rhodobacterales; family Rhodobacteraceae; genus LFER01. Next base: position 4,209 of record WTIQ01000209.1, read on the forward strand.
AAATTGAGTGACTTCGCTAACATGCGAACCATTGCTGCGTATCGCATAGGCAGCAATTCGAGCGGCGGGTAAATTGCCTGTGACGCATTTCAATCGCGTTCGAACGCGAATATATGTTTCCTTCTGAACTGGCGTTCCCGTGGTATACCGCAGTTTTTGAGTTGCATGTATTTTTGTAATTCAAGGCATCCGTCAAACTGGCCATCTGAAGGAACAAAAGCGGCGCTATCTACTGCGTCATATGTTTGAGAACCAGGAGTACCATCACCGATAGACCAATGATTTAATCCATCTTTAAATGCTTTAGGGGATAGGTCTGTACCAAATGCGCTTTGAACTGCCATAGGACTCCTCTTGTCAAAAATTCCTGACAAGATTGCCGCGTTTGGCTTAATTCGCTCCTAGATCTGCGTTCGCAGGGCTGTTGCACTATACGCTAAAATCACTTGGATTTAGAAATTGAACGCCCGAAATTTTCCATCCTTGCGGCGTCTCAGTCATAAAGTACCGTAAATAATGTGTGGTATTTTCAAGGTCCTTAATCTGAACATCCTGACTTCTCCCACTAGGGGTGACCTTGTTGTCCAAAAAGGTAAAGCGCTCATAACGCCATACCATGGGATAGCCGCCACGCACCATTCTGCCAAAGTTTTCAGGAGTCTCGAACATATATTTTATTGAAGGGCTAGCAAACGTGAAAGCCGTTGCGAAATCATCGTTTTTCAGCGCCTCCAACTGAGATCTGATCGTTGTTTGTATATCCTTTTGCGGCTCCGCGTTCGCGGAAAATGCAAATAGTGAAAATAACAGTCCAACGATGAATAAACGCATAGCTCTCACTCCTCTAAAAAGCAGTTAGGCCAAATCTGTGCCTATTCAAGTTTGGACAAACTCGCCATTTAGCGCAGTCTCTATCAATTGCACGGTTTCTTGAACGCCATAAAGCGCAATAAAGCTCCCAAATCGCGGACCTTGGCTTGCACCCATCAAGACTGCGTAAATCGCCTTGAACCAGTCTCTCATGGGATCAAAACGTTCACGGCCACAGGCAAAAACGATAGATTGAAGGGCCTCCACATCTTCTGGACCATCGTAGCTAGACAGCTGATCTTTTAAATCTGTAAGGGCGGCTCGTTCTAAATCGGTAGGAAGCCTGTATCGTTTGTTTGGCTTCACAAAATCCTTGTAATACGCAATCGCAAAACCGACAGCATCATTCAATCCTGGGTGAGCCTCAGCGGAAGAACCTGGGGCATATCTCTGAATAAAGCCCCAGAGCTGTTCAGGGTTTTCAGCATTTGCAGCAGCGGCCAGATTCAAGAGCATTGAAAAAGACACTTCCATATCGGAGTTAGGCACGTTGTGGCCATGAATGTGGAAAGCTGGATTATTCAATTGCGCGGCCGCTTCCTGATTAGGGTATGCCCGCAAATGTTGATGATATTCATCCATCGCCTTTGGAATAACGTCAAAATGCATTCGCTTTGCCGTTTTCGGCTTTAAATACATAAAATAGGCAAGGCTCTCAGTACTTGCATAGGTCAACCATTCATCGATTGAGACACCATTGCCTGACGTCTTCGAAATCTTTTGTCCATTCTCATCTAAAAACAGCTCATACGTGAAATGAGCTGGCGCAGGATGGCCTAGAATTCGGCAAATCTTGTCGTAAATTTGGGTGTTGGTGGAATGGTCTTTCCCGTACATTTCAAAATCCACTCCCAGAGCGGCCCAACGCGCTCCAAAATCGGGCTTCCATTGCAACTTCACATTCCCGCCAGTCACAGGCAGAGTGAATTCACGCCCATCGTCGTCGTCAAATGTAATCGTTCCGTCCTTTGCATTCACCTCTTTCATCGGCACATAGAGAACACGCCCTGTTTCTGGATGAATGGGAAGAAAAATCGAATACGTTTGCTGACGTTCCTCACGTAAACTCGCCAGCATCACCTTCATTATTTCATCATATTTCTCGACAGCTCTTAAGAGAGTTTTGTCGAACTGACCTGATCGGTAAAAGTCCGTCGCGGAATAGAACTCGTATTCAAAGCGAAATTGATCCAAAAACCGCCGTAACATAGCATTGTTATGATGACCAAAGCTCTCGTATTTTTCAAACGGGTCAGGAACAGAGGTCAGAGGCTTTTGCAAGTGCTCCTCTAATCGCTCAGGATGGGGCACATTGCCTGGAATTTTCCGCATTCCATCTAAATCATCGGAAAAACAAATGAGTTTGGTTGGAATATCGCTTATTTCTCGAAACGCCCGCATCACCATTGTCGTGCGCGCAACCTCTCCAAAGGTTCCGATATGGGGTAGACCAGAAGGTCCGTATCCCGTTTCAAACAAAACGTAGCCCTTTTCAGGAGGCGCTTTTTCATATCGTTTAAGGACCTTACGCGCTTCTTCAAATGGCCAAGCCTTTGAGGTAAGAGCAGCCTCGCTGAATTGCGACATGTTGAGATCCTTCCAAAACAATTTAGTGGATATAAAGCCAAGGCTTCCTATTGCGCTTAGCCCGTCAGGTCAATATTCTCTGGACAAATGTGAGCGTCGTAAAGGGCCGTAGACGATGAGTGAAGATATCACACACATGTTAACACCGCAGGATTGCTTGGTGGCGATGATGATTGCTGTGTCAGCTTCTGATGAAAACATCCTCACGGCGGAATTAATCAAAATTCAATCAACACTCAATCATCTCCCTGTATTTGCCACATATGATATGGATCGCCTCAATATCATGTCTCAACTGGTGTTTGATCTGTTTGAGCAAGAAGACGGCCTCGACGCCCTTTTTGGGCTTATGAAGGATAACTTGCCCGAGCGATTATATGAAACGGCCTATGCGCTCTGCTGTGATGTCGCAGCAGCAGATGGCGTCATAAAAGAAACCGAGCTTCGGCTGTTGGAAGAGATGCGGTATAATCTGAATATTGACCGCTTACACGCCGCTGCAATCGAGAGAGGTGCTCGAGCCCGCCATATTTCTGCTTAGAGCAATCGCCAGCGGGTCAACAAACTGTGTTGTAAGCTTCGCGCTGTTCTATTCCAAGTTTTTGAGCCAGACGGACGCTCTAAGGGATTATTTGCCTTCCAAATTTTACGCTTCTCAAGATTCTGACTAAAGATCGCGAAGGCCATAGGCGGCTTACCTTCGCTTTCCATATAGCCCGCAAGAGAACTTACAAAATAGAGGGTGCCAGTCTTAGCCTTTATACTGCTTGGAACTGTTTCATCAATTTCACCATTAATATCGCGGGGCCTTATAGAGCGGAGAAGCGGCATAAAGCTCGGCCATAATTTGTTCGCCTTTACCAAACCAGCACACATTGACTTCGCACTGATCCGTGAAGCCTCCCCAAGCCCAGAATGATCGACAAAGACAGCATCCTTTAGGCCAAGCCAGATAGTTGCCCATTCTTGCATACGCATGGCTGAGGCTCTCAGGTTACTCGTATCACCTCCAAGAGCTTGTGTCGCAGAGCGCCCTAGACATTCAGCACTAAGGTTCATCGAGTGCTTCAGCATGTAACGCACAATAGAAAAGAGAGGAGCACTCTTATGGACAGCGATCTTATGAACTGGAACTTTGGGAAAGTGATGCGGCTTAGGGTCAGGCAACGCGAGCCCCATGTCCTTGGCTAAAAATGAAAAGACCTCTGCAAAATAGCGCCCAGGCTGCCGCACGGGCAGCCAAACGCCGCCATCTTTGCGCAAACTCCTTTTCGCGACGGTCCAACGTTCTGAGGTTGCATCCGATCTATAGGCATAGGTCTGCGTCTGTTCAGCACTCACATCAAGCGATATTGATTTCACTTTTGGCCGATGCGTCCGTCCTCTCGCGTCAAGAGAGACTTGTGTCTTGTTCCCCGTCTTTCGCCATTCGAAAAAAATGCGGTTGAAGTTTAGGTTAAGTCCACCCACCGAGGGATTATAACCTGCCTGGGGGCGTTGTCCCCCATCAATATAAGGAATATTCGAGCTCAAACCGTCACAATAATAAAATTGGCCAGTAACACCGCGAATACCCTTCTCTGTGATGCTTTTCACGAGAGAGACCATCATATCCGTATCAAATGACGGATCCCCTTGACCGATAAGATAAAGATTCCCGTGAATTATACCATCGCGCAACTGACCGTCATGGACGACCCGTGTCTCGTAAGAAAAGTCTTTTCCCAAGACGTCAAGCGCATAAAGCGCTGTAAATATTTTCAAAACGCTGGCAGGTGCAAAAGCGCTATTTGCATTTTTCTGTTCGACCAATTTACCTTGATCAAGCGTCACACAGCATAATCCGACTTCACCTGCAAGCTTGCGTTCAGCAATAAGTCTTGAGAGCGATTTATCTTGAAATGCTAGTGGTCGGGCTCGCGGTCTAAGTGATGTAGCAGAAGACGCACCCCCGATATTTGGGGCAAGAAGGAAACCCAAACTTAGCAGAAAACTCCGTCTCTTCATCTAGTTCACTCACACGCTCCCACAAAAATTAAAGCATATTTGATAGTTTTGTTTCAACGGGTTTCATACGATTTCAGTGATCTCAGTTGCGTAGAGGATGTTGGATTTAATGGAAGACTTTTGAAACACCATGCAGGTGCAAGTCTCCTAGACAAGATCCGGCTTTGAGCTGATGGCAGTTTGAAATTGGCATATATTTGAGCAGTTTTCGCACGTTTCTGCGCAAATTCGTTTCCAGGGCGAGCCAAAATACCCAATGGGACTGTTTCTATGATATCTTTCCACTGATGCCATTTATGAAATTGTTCCAAATTATCAGCACCCATCAGCCAAACAAAGCGATTCTTTGGGAATTGTCGAGCGAGAGCCTTTAGCGTTTCGGAGGTGTACTGGGTTTCCAATGTGGCTTCGATTGCGCTGATCCGAACCCTAGGATGACGCATGAGAGCTTGAGCATTTTGAACTCGTTTCTCAAGTGATGCAGGTGCGTTTTTCTTCAAAGGATTTGCAGGCGAGACCAGCCACCAAATTTCATCGAGATCAAAACACGTGAGCGCTGTCTTAGTAATATGTACATGCCCCGAATGTGCTGGATCAAACGACCCCCCCAAAAGACCAACTGATTTTTTCCAAACAGTTTTTACTGAACGAACCATCACGCGAAAATCTCAAATATGACTACGTAACAAAAATCACAATCGGTTCAAAAGTTAAAGCCATGTTGAGTGAGTTTGCTTTGGAAAGACTGCTTATACAAATATTAAGCCTCATTTATGAATTTCCTATGCCAAGAGTTGCCCCCACCTGTGCACTTCGCTATCTAACACATGAGATTTCAAATCGGAGGCTGGCATGGCGTCTTATCAATACGTTTATCATATGGACGGTGTGTCAAAGACATATCCAGGCGGGAAAAAATGTTTCGAAAACATCAGACTATCATTTCTGCCTGGCGTTAAAATTGGCGTCGTTGGGGTAAACGGCGCTGGTAAATCGACCTTGATGAAAATCATGGCTGGTCTGGACAAAGAGTTTACAGGCGAAGCTTGGGCTGCCGAAGGCGCAAAAGTGGGCTACCTCCCCCAGGAACCCCATTTGGAAGACCACCTCACAGTGCGTGAGAACGTCATGCTTGGGGTTGCAGAAAAGAAAGCCATCTTGGACCGCTATAATGACCTAGCGATGAACTATTCGGACGAAACAGCAGACGAAATGGCCGAGCTTCAGGATAAGATTGACGCAGAAAACCTTTGGGATCTCGACAGTCAGATTGATGTCTCGATGGAGGCTTTGCGTTGTCCCGATGATGATGCAGATGTGACAACCCTATCGGGCGGTGAGCGACGGCGCGTCGCCCTTTGCAAGCTTTTGCTCGAAGCGCCTGATATGCTTCTGTTGGACGAACCGACCAACCATTTGGACGCAGAAACCATTGCTTGGCTTCAACAACATTTGATTGATTATAAGGGCACAATTCTGATTGTGACCCATGACCGCTATTTTTTGGATGATATCACGGGCTGGATTCTTGAACTCGATCGCGGCCGCGGTATCCCCTATGAAGGCAATTATTCAAGCTGGTTGGAGCAAAAAGCAAAGCGTCTCGAACAGGAAGCGCGCGAGGACAAATCAAAACAAAAGACCCTTGAGCGTGAATTGGAGTGGATGCGCCAAGGGCAAAAAGCCCGTCAAGCCAAGCAAAAAGCACGGATCAACGCCTATAATGAATTGGCCAGCCAGTCAGAGCGCGAAAAGATCACGAGAGCTCAGATTGTTATTCCCAACGGTCCGCGATTGGGTGGCAAAGTCATTGAAATTGACGGCCTGCAAAAAGCTATGGGCGACAAGCTTTTGATCGAAGATCTGAGCTTTGCTCTGCCGCCAGGTGGGATTGTAGGCGTGATTGGCCCTAATGGAGCGGGGAAATCCACACTTTTCAAAATGCTTACGGGGCAAGAACAGCCTGATGCTGGTGCGGTAAATTATGGTGACACAGTCCAGCTTTCTTATGTGGATCAATCCCGTGATGATCTCAACGCAGATGAAACGGTCTGGGAAGCCATTTCTGGCGGTGCTGAAATTATCGAGTTGGGCGATGCTCAGGTCAATTCACGGGCCTATTGCTCGTCCTTTAACTTTAAAGGGGGAGATCAACAGAAAAAAGTCGGACTTCTATCCGGGGGTGAGCGAAACCGTGTTCACATGGCGCGCTTGCTCAAAGAAGGGGGTAATGTACTCTTATTGGACGAGCCGACCAACGATCTTGACGTGGAAACTTTGCGTGCTTTGGAAGACGCGCTTGTCGATTTTTCTGGATGCGCTGTGGTGATCTCACACGATCGTTTTTTCCTAGACCGCATTTGCACTCATATTCTCGCTTTTGAGGGGGAAGCCCATGTGGAATGGTTCGAAGGCAATTTTGAGGACTATGAAGAGGACAAAAAGCGCCGTTTAGGTGCCGATGCGCTCGAACCGAAACGGATCAAGCATAAGAAGTTCACGCGGTAATATCTGATTGATCAAGGCTCGGTTGAGAAAGAGTACCCGTTTTATTTTTGAGCCCAACGACCAATAGCCTTGCCAAGCTTGTTTTGGGGCTGTTAGCTGGCCATTCCGCATATACATCAAGCGGTTCAATTTCCCAGTCGGCCAATATTGGACGGAGCAGACCTTCCGCCAAATCGTCTACAACAAGAAATTCTGGTACCAAAGCGAGGCCAGCACCTTTTTTAGCAAGATTACGTAAGGCGACAGCGTCATTCACGGACAGGTTGCCCTGCATAAGCAAGCTAAATTCTTGACTTCCCTGGCGGATACGTGAAGGCGGGATGTAACGTGTCGGTGCGAATTCGATCCAATCGTGACCTTCCAAATCCGTTGGTGACGATATTGGTCTACGTTGCAAAAGATAAACGTCACTTGCGACAATACAGCGGCGAGAGCTGAACAAGCTCAGCCTGTTGCTGGCAAGGCGTCGTTTACTGCTCATGCTAATTGCAAGATCGTACCCGTCTTTTATTAAGTTCCGTTTTTCGTCGGTGAATTTCAATTCAATACGAACTTTTGGATAAATGACTCTTAATTCAGCGATCAATGTCATTAATTCGGACCCAGACAGCAAGGAAGGCAGAGTAATGGTTACTTGACCGCTTGGGCTTTCAACTTTGTTGTGCAGCCCAGATAAGCCTGTTTCAACAGCCTCAACCATTGCATGTGCCGATTTTAAAAATTGCTCACCTTCCCGCGTGAGGGCAAGACGGCGGGTAGAACGATATATAAGCGCAACGCCTAATTTTTCCTCAAGTTGGGAAATGTGATGGCTGACCACTGAAGGGGACAGCCGAAGTGCTTGAGCAGCCCCACGAAAAGACCCATGATCAACTGTTTTTGCAAAAATCGCAATTTGACGAAGTTCATCCAGCATTATTCGATTTTATCGAATAATCAAATTAATTAAAAGTATCTTATGAATTTTACGTCTTGGCATTAAATTTCCTTTTGCTGTTATCATACAAAGACCTAAGAGGAAGAAAGGGAAAATCATGTCGGTCAAACTAAGATTTTTGTCAGGTGTACTTGCCGTATTCAGCACAGTGCAAATCGCTTATGCGGATGGCGAGCACAGCGTCGAAGTATTTTACGAGCTGCTAAGCAATCCCGGTTCTCAATCGCACGCGGATGCGTTTTTAAATGCATCTTCCCCTGACTGGGAAAGTATTGGCGATTATTCTGGTAAAACCAAAAATAGAGAAAATTTTCTAGCGCAAATGGGTGGCATGGCGAAATTAGTCCCAGATTTGAATTGGGCGATTGAAGACATGTTTGAAGACGATGACAAAGTTGTGGTTCGCTCTAGGGCGACGGGGACGCCAAGCCGTCCATTCTTTGGCGTGGACGGACAAGGACGCAGTTTTGATATCATTACCATTGACGTGCATGAATTGGAAGATGGCAGGATCGTTCGGTCGTACCATGTCGAAGATTGGGCTGGAGCTTTGCGTCAACTCAGTGGAAAGTAACTATCAACCTTTTTAGGCGCAAACAGGGCCTGATTTTTGAGACGAGTTTCTAAGTTTTTACCCCCCCAACGCTCGGTTTAATATCGAGCGTTCGCGTCCACCTACCCCAGTAGGTGGACGTATTTATTCACTATCGGGTCCAAATATCATGCTCTTTTTTAGGAGATTCTGAAAAGCAGCGCGTTAAAAATCCAGATTCGCCACGCTTAGCGCATTTTCCTGAATAAACTCACGGCGGGGCTCAACGACGTCTCCCATGAGTTTTGTAAACAGGTTATCTGCTTCAGCGGCGTCTTCGATTTTGACCTGCAAAAAGGTACGCGCTTCTGGGTCCAGTGTCGTTTCCCAAAGCTGGTCAGGATTCATTTCACCAAGACCTTTGTAGCGTTGAAGTGAGAGGCCTTTTTCGCCTTCTTTGAAAACCGTGTTCAGCAAATCGAGTGGCCCCAAAACCACTTGTTCCCGATCTTTTCTCACAAGTGTTGCAGGTGTCCCATAGACCTCTTGCAGACTTTTGGTGAAGCTACCCGTTTTACGTGCCTCGCCAGAGCGCAGCATAGGTCCATCCAAAGTGCGCACTTCTTCAACGCCGCGCAAAATACGAGTAAGTCGAATACCATGATCTTGGGTAATGCGACCTTGCCAGCCCTTTTCATACTCCAGCGCGATCATATCAAGACGTGCCGCTACTTTATCCGCCGTCCCCTGTAAATCAGCATCCACAACACCAGGCACAAAGGCACCAGCAATTGCCGCCTGTTCGAGAATATGACGCGGGTAATAGGTCGGAAAGGCGTCTAACACCTGTTTCAATTGCCGCGCTTCTGACACAACGCGGGCTAGATCAAGTCCAGCCATCTCAGCACCATGCCCGAGCCTCAGGACTGCCCCCTCAATGCCCTGTTCAACGAGATAATCCTCTAATGCGCCTTGATCCTTTAAATAAACCTCAGACTTGCCGCGGCTCACTTTATAAAGCGGAGGTTGCGCAATGTAGAGATACCCACCTTCGATCAACTCAGGCATTTGCCGATAAAAGAACGTGAGTAGCAAAGTACGAATATGAGCCCCGTCGACATCGGCGTCTGTCATAATCACGATTTTATGGTATCTGAGTTTTGAAATATCAAATTCATCGCGCCCAATACCCGTTCCCAGTGCCATCACAAGGTTGCCAATTTCTTGACTGTTTAGCATACGATCAAAGCGTACCCGCTCGACATTAAGGATTTTACCTCTGAGCGGCAGCACAGCTTGAGTTTTTCGGTCCCGACCCGTTTGGGCCGACCCCCCTGCACTATCCCCCTCAACAAGGAACACCTCGGTCTTGGAAGGATCTTTTTCAGAACAATCCTTCAACTTCCCCGCCAAATAATTGACATCCATTGCCGTTTTACGACGGGTCAATTCGCGCGCCTTTCGCGCCGCTTCACGCGCTAGGGCCGCTTCGATAATTTTACCAACGATTTGCTTGGCTTCGTTTGGATGCTCTTCAAACCACTCCGAGAGCTTTTCATTCACAAGCCCCTCCACCGCGGGGCGCACCTCGGAACTTACGAGCTTATCTTTGGTTTGGCTTGAAAACTTGGGATCAGGCACTTTCACAGACAAAACGCAGGTCAAGCCTTCGCGCGCATCATCGCCTGTAAAGTTCACTTTCTCTTTTTTTGCGATTCCACTGGCTTGGGCGTAATTGTTGATGCAGCGCGTCAAAGCGCCTCTGAAGCCCGCCATATGCGTACCGCCATCACGCTGTGGTATGTTGTTTGTAAAGGGGAGGACATTTTCATGGTAACTATCGTTCCACCACATCGCCACCTCAACGCCAATATCATCGCGCTCCCCTGTCATATAAATAGGTTCAGGCATGATAGAGGATTTTGAGCGGTCCAAGAATTTGACAAACTCCTTAAC
>WTIQ01000292.1 GCA_011525185.1 Paracoccaceae bacterium
CGCTAACACAAATTGCGGTGTAAATTCACAAATTATGCCCGCGTCAGATCTAATAATCTGGCGCGGGCTTGCTGCGCTTCATCATCCAACGTTGACACGGACTTTTACATAAGACCCATGCACAACAGAAAATGACAGTCAAAACAACCCTCTGGGCGGCCCTCATTTCTGACTTGAAGCGGCATTATTCAGAGATGACCCCTGGAGGTCATTACGCTCACAGGGCTTGATTAGTGCACAAATCTCGGTACGCTTTACCGCAAGCGTTCAAACTGACGGGATCAAAGGCGATGGGCACATATCTTCACAACGATCAGATTAACGAGTTCAATGAGAAAGGCGTTACTGTTCTGCGCGGCGTTTTTAAGGATTGGGTTGAAACGCTGCGCGCTGGTATTGCGGCAAATATGGATGAGCCTGATCCGAATGCACGCATTTACAAGGGCGAGCAAGGAGAGGGCCGTTTTTTCGTCGACTATTGCAACTGGGACCGTATCGCGCAGTACGAGGATTTTATCTTTAACTCTCCTGCTGCCGCTATCGCAGGTGAGTTGATGCAAAGTGAGACAGTTCAGCTCTTTCATGAACATGTCTTGGTCAAAGAAGCGCAGACGGGAGTGCCGACGCCTTGGCATCAAGATGCACCTTATTACTGTGTGGATGGGCCCAAAACAGTCAGCCTTTGGGTGCCGCTTGATAATGTCCCACAAGAGACGACATTAGAATTTCTGTCAGGTTCTCATAAATGGGGAAAGTTCTATCGCCCACAGCGCTTTGATGGATCGGCACTGAATGAACACGATACTCTGGAAGACATTCCGGATATTAACGCCAATCGGGAACAGTATAACATTGAAGCTTGGGCTGTTGCTCCAGGTGATGCAATTGCATTTGATTTCCGCACTGTTCACGGAGCGCCGGCCAACAAAAACCCCCACTCTGAACGGCGCGCCTTTTCTCTGCGGTTGTTGGGGGATGGCATTCGCTTTGCGCGGCGGGAGGGGATTGTCACCTCTCCACCTTTCAAGCAAGTGACATTGCAAGATGGCGATGCCTTGGTCGGTCCAGAATTTCCGATGCTAATAAACTAGACATCATCTAGATGACGATTTTTGCGGAAAATGCACTTCTTCCCGAAGGTTGGACAAGTGATGTGCGTGTGTCGTTTGCCTCTGGGCGAATTGGTAAGGTTACGCGCAACACAAAACCAGAGGGCGGCGATACCCGTGTCCCCGTTTTACTCCCTGCCATAAGCAATCTTCACTCTCATACATTTCAAAGGGCAATGGCGGGCAGGAGCGAATACCAATTCGCGCATGCGGACAGTTTTTGGACATGGCGCACACTGCTTTATCGGTTTTTGAACCATCTCACACCAGAGCATATAGAAGCAATTGCTGCGCAGGCCTTTGTCGAGATGCAGAAGGCTGGCTATGCGGCCGTTGGCGAATTTCACTATCTTCATCACCAGATGGGCGGCGTCCCCTACGATGATAGGGCTGAGTTGAGCAAACGTATTATCGCTGCGGCACAACGTACTGGCATTGGTCTGACGCTACTACCTGTTCTTTATAGCTATGGTGGTGCCCTTCGTGAACCACTGGAAGGTGGCCAATTGCGGTTTGGGAACTCTTTGGAGCGTTATTTAAGCTTGTTTGAGGACTGTGCTGGCGCTTTGGCTCTTCAGGGCGAAGATGCCGTTATAGGGATAGCTCCACATTCCTTACGCGCAGTCCCACCGCAAGATTTGTCGGAACTGTGCACTGAACATCCCGATGCTTTAGTTCACCTTCACATCGCGGAACAAGAGCAAGAAGTCGCTGAAATAAGATCGTTCCATGGTGCGCGTCCGGTTGAGTGGCTTTTGCAGAATGCAGATGTGAATGAACGCTGGTGTCTTATCCATGCCACTCATATGACTGAGGCCGAAACAATAGCCTTGGCCCACTCAAAGGCCGTTGCAGGGCTTTGCCCTGTGACTGAGGCCAATTTAGGCGATGGTATCTTTGCGGCAGCTAAATTTCTGGAGGCGGGTGGACACTGGGGCGTTGGAACGGATTCCAATGTAGCGATTTCCCTCAATGATGAACTCCGCACACTCGAATATTCACAGCGCTTGCGTGATCGTGCGCGAAATATCCTCTCTACCCTAAAGCAAAGCACGGGCTCTACCCTTTATCTCCACGCAGCAAAGGGAGGCGCCCAAGCCTTGGGGCGTGCAAGTGGTAAAATTGCGGAAGGCCTCTTTGCCGATTTTATCGCAATAGATCGCGTCCATCCCTCTCTTTTTGGGCTGAGTGAGGCACAACTGCTGGACGGGTTTTGTTTCTCTGCCACATCCGCGGTTGTAACTGATACCTGGTCTGCGGGTCGGCATATGGTAAGGGAGGGAAAGCACATTGACCAATTTTCCGTTTACGAGGCCTTTAAAGAGACAATGAAAGAGCTTTCAGAGCTTTTGTAGCCTGCGATTTTGATAATGTTCTTGCCCGATTAAAGGGAGCGTGCCACGCTGCTGTCAGGAGACAAAAAGGTTTGACAGGGGTTCAAAGATGACAATGGAAATCAGCGCAATTCTCAGACGTGCGGTTCAAGTGGCCCCCGATACGACTGCGACCATTCACCTTGAACGACAGCAAACTTGGCGGTCTTTTTTGGAGCGTGTGCAAAAGCTCGCTGGCGCGTTGCAGGCTCTCGGGGTGCAACCGAATGATCGTGTTGCAATCTTATCTCTCAATTCAGACCGATACATCGAGTATTTCTTTGCGACTGTTTGGGCAGGAGCCGCGATGATGCCGATGAATATTCGATGGGCAGCGCCAGAATGCGGCTATGCGCTCAACGATGCGGGCGCAAAGGTTCTCTTGGTGGATGATGCCTTTGCATCCCTTGGAAAAGAGGTTGCGGGGGATGTGACCTCTCTTGAAACTCTGATCTTTTGTGGAGACGGTGAGACCCCAGAGGGGATGCTGAATTACGAAGAGATCCTGAAAAAGGCAGACCCGATACCAGATGCAGGGCGCCGCGATGATGACCTCGCTGGCATATTTTACACAGGCGGTACGACGGGGTTTCCAAAGGGCGTCATGCTTAGTCACAAGAATTTCTATGTCAGTGGCATCTCAAACGCGCAGGAATTGAAACTGAGCGAGGGCGCGGTCTATCTCCATGCTGCCCCCATGTTTCATATCGCTGATTTATTATGGTTTCTGGCGACCACCTTTGTCTCTGGCACTCATGTTTCGATCCCGATGTTCACACCAGAGGCGACGCTCGCTGCAATTGAAACACATCGCCCTTCTCATGTGCTGTTGGTGCCTGTGATGATCTTTATGGTGCTGCAGTCTGAAAAGCTAGAAAGCACTGATGTTTCTTCGGTCAAACTTATTGCTTATGGGGCCTCTCCGATTACGGAAGATGTCTTGCTCCAAGCCTTTTCAAAATTCCCAAATGCGCAATTCTTGCAGGCCTTTGGCCAGACTGAACTTGCCCCAGTCGCCACTATTTTAGATACAGAATTTCACTCGCCAGAGGGTATGAAGGCAGGCAAATTGCGTTCTTGTGGGCGGGTGACGCGCATCTGTGAAATGCGGATTGTGGATGAAGACGATCAAGATGTTGCCATGGGAGAGGTCGGGCATATCATCGTGAAGGGGCCAAATACGATGCTTGGCTACTGGAATAAACCCGATGTTACCGCACAGACGCTCCGTGATGGCTGGGTCTATACAGGGGATGCGGGATATATGGA
>WTIQ01000193.1 GCA_011525185.1 Paracoccaceae bacterium
CAGAGCCTCCAAAGCTCAAAGCACTCTGATGTCCCATTTCATATGACGACGGACAGTCTGGTCTTCACGGGAACACCAGAGGGCAAATTCCTTGCCTTTGACGATGAAACGGGTGAAATCCTTTGGTCTTTCCAAACAGGTTCTGGCATCGTCGGTCAGCCTATCACATGGGAGCAAAACGGAGAACAATATGTCTCTGTGATCTCTGGATGGGGCGGCGCGGTGCCTCTCTGGGGCGGCGAAGTGGCTAAAAAGGTCAACTTCCTCAATCAGGGTGGTATGCTGTGGACCTTCCGCCTCCCACGTGAGGTGGCCTCAAACTAAAAGACCCTACAGCACCACGAAAAAGTCGCCAGAGCTTTTCCTCTGGCGATTTTTTTATGGCAACATTGAAATCAATTTTTCAACTTCGCCTTGAAGGCAAATATTTTCCATATTAAATTTGAGCGCATAAAAGGTTCGGGTGTGCGGTATGGAACAATCAAATTCTGTCAATAAACCATCAGGCTATAGTTTTATCGCTAAAACACTCCATTGGGGGTTTGTGGCAATATTTGCCTATGGCATTTACAAACAGGTCGACACGATAGAGCAGCTGGAAGATGCAGCGCTTTTACGCTTTGAAGTGATCTTTGCAGCTGTGTTTTTGACGCTTCTCCTGCTCCGTTTTTTCTATATGACGCGGACACAGAGTTCCTCTTTGCCCGAGAGCACAGCGTGGTGGCAAAAATTGGCAGCTAAGGTTGTACATTATGGCATTTACGTCAGTTTTGGCAGCATTGCGGCCTCTGGAATTTTGATCGGAGTTTTATATTCTTTGGGCGTTAAAGCTGGCTTCGTTATTGAAGCCATCGTTGGACTGCACGAAATATCAGTTACTCTGAGCTACTATCTCATCGCGCTCCATGTGCTCGCTGCAATTTACCATCGCTTTCTCAAGGATGGAGTATGGAGTGCTATGGTCCCCGTTTGGAAAGAAGACTGACGCGCACCCCGCCAGCGGCACAATTGGCGCGCTGATGCCTGCCCCATCGGCAGGCACGGCCCTCATTTCTAAGCAGACATACCGTTATGCAAAGATGTCTGAAATGCCTTACATCTCAGGGCTACAAGGAACATCAGTGACTTCCTTGTCCAAACCTCGGGTTATCAACTTTCCTGAAATTGCTCTACAAAACGTTGTTATTTTCCAAGACGCGGCGGGCCACGCGAAAGCACTCTAGGGCTTGGGGTACGCCGCAGTAAATACCAATCACATGGATGATTGCACGAATTTCTTCTGGGCTGACACCGTTGTTCAACGCGCCCTGACAATGAATTTCCCATTCATGCATTTTTCCAAGCGCGCCGATCATCGACAGGTTCATCATCGAACGTGTTTTAGCGGGGATCACATCATCCCCCCAGCCAAAGCCCCAACACCAGGCTGTCATCGCTTCTTGGAAAGGTCGCGTGAACTCATCTGCTGCATCAAGGCTTTTTGCCACATAGTCAGCACCCAAGGTGCCTTTGCGTTGCTCCAAACCTTTTAGGAACAAGTCTTCATCAAAAACGCTCATGTGATCCTCATGTTTTAATCGCAATATTCTTGGTTTGGACATAGTTCCAAAGGGCCTCACGCCCCTTTTCGCGCCCGTATCCAGATTTTCCGTAACCGCCAAAGGGCGTCTCAACGCCCCCTGCATACCATTCATTGACAAAAACTTGCCCTGCTAGCAAGGCGCGTGCGGCCCGCGTTGCGCGGTCTAGATCTTTTGTAAACACTCCCGCAACCAGCCCATAATCTGTCCCATTTGCGATCTCAATTGCCTCGGCATCATTGGTAAATTTTAAAACTGAAAGCACAGGTCCAAAGACCTCTTGAGAGGCAATCTCGATCTCTGGCGTCACACGATCTAGCACCGTCGGAGCCAAGCAAGCACCCTGCATATTGGCTCCGTGGGCCCCTGTGACCACCCGTGCGCCTTGCTCAACCGCACGGCCAATCATGGAAATAGCGCGGTCTTTTTGGGCGTGGCTGACCATCAT
Organism: Paracoccaceae bacterium; assembly: GCA_011525185.1. Lineage (GTDB taxonomy): Bacteria > Pseudomonadota > Alphaproteobacteria > Rhodobacterales > Rhodobacteraceae > LFER01. Next base: position 2,029 of record WTIQ01000193.1, read on the forward strand.
CCCCATGCCCTCCCCGCTCTCACGTAGCGTGATCCCTGGCGCAACTTTGAGCGATTTGGCTACCTTTTCAGCGCGGGCAATCAATTCCGCATGACGGCTCTCATGCACAATGACCCGGCTCATCGCTGAGCAGACCTGTCCTGCGTTAAAGTAAATGCCCCATCTTAAATCTGTCTCAAAGGCGTCTAAGTCAGCATCAGAATGCACGATTGCCGCTGATTTTCCACCCAACTCAAGAACACAAGGCACAACATTTTTTGCAGCCGCACTTGCGATGGCGATGCCTGTTTCAACCGATCCTGTAAAGACGATTTGGTTGACATCTTTATGCGATGTCAGCGCAACACCTGCATCACTGCCCAAGCCACACAAAATATTGACTGCCCCATTGGGAAGTCCCGCATACTCGGCAGCTTGCGCAAAAATATAACTTGTCACTGGTGTCAGCTCGGAGGATTTGATCACCGACGCATTTCCCGTCGCCAAAGCGGCCGCGAGCGAGCGTGCCGTCATCTCAATGGGGTAATTCCAAGGGATAATCTGTGCCGAAACACCGTAGGGTTCATAATGGGTGAAGTCGAAATACCCATCCCCCAAGGGAATCGAACGCCCTTCTACCGTGCTGCTTTGATTGCCATAATACTCAAAATAAAGCGCCGCCCCCTCTATTTCGATAAGCGCTTCCCAATACGGTTTGCCCTGTTCCAGTGACAGTAATTCAGCAAGCTGCGTCTTGTTGGATTTGATGTAATCCCCCATACTTTGAACAAGTCTGCCACGCTCAATCGGTCGCATTGATGTAAGCGCACCAGACAGATGCATGTGTTTTGCAGCTCGGACTGCGCGATCTACGTCTTGCGCATCCGCAAGGGCATGCTCTGTCAACGTTTGGTTTGTCGCAGGATCAATGACGCCTATGCGACCAGCCCCTCCATCAACCCATTGGCCATTGATATAGTTCTGCCAATAAGGTTTCACATCAGCCATCCACGGCCTCCCTCATCCATTTTTGCAAAGTTAGAATTGAGTGCTCCGAATTGACCCCACATTTGGGATCAACAACCAAGGGCCCTGGCACATAGCCACGCGAGCGCAACCCTTTTTGCACGGATTCTACCAACCCAATATCTTCCTCAACAGTTGTTTCGCGATCTTGTATGGCCATTTTGCGCACAATCTCGCTTTCTTCTCCATTGACCGAAAACCAGCCCCGCCAGACAACCACATGATCTGCATCAATAGCGCGCCAGTGATAGGTGTTCAAAAGATTACCTGGATAGACCTGAAAGCTAAACATAGGCCACAAAAACCAGCTCGAATATTGCTCATTATTCGCCAAACCAGAATTGATATCATAACTCATCTGCTCAAGCGAATTGCATTCTGTCGTATGACGAAGGCAATATCCTTGGGGCTGAATATCATATGTTTCGGGTCGTATAACACCCGTTGCAAATGTCGGGTGATTGAGCGTACAATGATAACACTCCGAATAATTTTCAACCGAAACTTTCCAATTGCACCGCTCTGGGATCTCAACCCATTCCAAAGGCGCAAGCGTCTCCCAATGGGGAATATAACTTTCCAACTCCGCACGCACATTTGGAAACCAAGCCTCCATTGGCCGCGCCTCGGGATCTAAATTCACAAAGATAAAGCCCAAAAAGATTTCTGTTTGAACGGAGGTCAAACACACCTTTGATCTATCAAATCC
>WTIQ01000325.1 GCA_011525185.1 Paracoccaceae bacterium
GCTTGAGGCGCTCTGCTTTGGCAAAACATCCGCGCACCTTCTCAACGGTCTTTTCCGTCATAGCCCCTGCGCTAATCCCCGCGTCATCGACCATAATCATCGCGCGCACGCCAGCAACAAACCCAATCCCCATAATCACATTTGCACCTGGAATACTCGTGTCTGGATCTGGGTCATCGACTAAGTAAGACGCTAGGTTATAGAGCTCTAAGAACGGCATCCCTGGGTCTAAAAGAGCGCTTAGCCGTTCGCGGGGACTAAGTTGCCCCCGTTTTTCAAACACAGGTTTGCGTTTGTCTGACATCGCTTTTGCACGTGCTTCAATCTCACGCAAAAGCCCGATCTTCTCCAAATGGTTCTCGCGGTTGGATGCGGCAATGCTGGACGCCAAGTCTACTGTGGATAAATAACGGTGCATGGGTTCTTTGTCGCCTTGTCTCCCGTTCAGTATAGGACAAGTCAACAAAGGGTGGTCAATAATTTAAATGGATCGAGCCAATAGATTGTCGCAAAACGTTACGTCTTACTAAAGACCTTTGCAGAGAGACCTCTGCAAAATAGCAAATAGTCAAAACACCGCACCCCGTGGCGCCACCGGCCCGCGCCTGCCTGCCCCCTCGGCAGGCGCGTTCACTGTCTCAACATATTGCGATATATGTGTATCGTGGGGAATTCTCAAAGGCTCCGTTATCGCACGCACGCGCCTACCCAGGCAGCCGCGGGCCTTATTTCTTAACATGAACAGCGTTATGCAAAAGTCTTCCCAGAGTTAAAAAATTAGCCCAACGACTCCGTTGGGCTAGGTAATTCATCAAAGACTTTAAAGACCTTACATCGCAGCGCGTAAAGCCTCGGTCAAATCTGTCTTTTCCCAACTGAACCCACCATCAGCCTCAGGTGCGCGTCCAAAATGGCCATAAGCCGCGGTCCGTTGATAAATCGGTCTATTGAGCGACAGGTGCTGGCGAATTCCTCTTGGGCTGAGGTCCATACACTTAGAAATGGCTGCTTCAATATGCTCTGCGGGCACTTCACCCGTTCCAAAGGTATCCACGTAAACGGACAGCGGTTGCGAAACACCAATAGCATAGCTGAGCTGAATTGTGCAGCGCTCTGCGAGACCAGCTGCCACCACATTCTTCGCCAAGTAGCGCGCCGCGTAGGCCGCCGATCTGTCCACTTTTGTTGGATCTTTTCCCGAAAAGGCGCCGCCGCCGTGGGGTGCTGCACCGCCATAGGTGTCCACAATGATCTTACGCCCCGTCAAGCCTGCGTCTCCATCAGGGCCACCTATAACGAACTTGCCTGTTGGGTTCACATGCCAAATCGTTTTTTCAGAAATCCATCCAGACGGCAGTGTTTCGCGGATATATGGCTCTACCACCTCGCGCACCTGATCCGAGCTCATCGTCTCGTCCAAATGTTGGGTCGAGAGCACGATCGAGGTGACGCCAATTGGTTTCCCGTTCTCATATTGAACCGAGAGCTGTGATTTTGCATCTGGCCCCAGCGTTGGCTCGGCTCCACTTTTGCGCACTTCTGCAAGGCGCCTCAGGATGGCGTGGCTGTATTGAATTGGGGCGGGCATCAAATCAGCGGTTTCGTTGGTGGCATAACCAAACATAATGCCCTGATCCCCTGCGCCCTCATCTTTGTCGGCAGAGGCATCAACGCCTTGCGCAATATGAGCAGATTGCTCATGCAAGAGGTTGGTCACTTCCACCGTTTGATGGTGGAATTTATCCTGCTCGTAGCCGATATCTTTGATACAAGCGCGGGCAATTTCGTCGATACGGCCCATGTAGTCTGAAAGGGCGGCTTGATCCGCAAGGCCCACTTCACCCCCAATCACCACACGGTTTGTTGTGGCAAAGGTTTCGCAAGCCACCCGCGCTTCTGGTTCTTTGGCAATAAAGGCATCCAACACCGCATCAGAAATGCGATCACAAACCTTATCAGGGTGTCCCTCTGAAACGGACTCAGAGGTGAACGTATAATTTCTATTTGTCATGTAAAAGTGCTCCGATAACATGGTTCAAACAGCACGTCAGGAAGCCGTTGTGCTGCGCGGTTACGTCGTAGTGTCATTTCGAACGCAGGTCAACCTTTTGCCGTCCACGGCCCAAAACAATGACAAGCGTCAATCCCACTAACACCATAATTAAGTTAATAATATGACCAAAACGCGCATAATGTGTGATCAAAAGCGGAGTTTGTATCTCCACATCAAGATAACCAGCGGTGTTTAGAGGAAGGTCAGACACAACTCTGCCATAGGCATCAATCGACGCAGATATCCCCGTATTTGCAGAGCGCACAAGTGGGAGACCGAGTTCAATAGCGCGCATCTGTGCCTTTTGGAGGTGTTGTTGGGGACCAAAAAAACGGCCAAACCAAGCATCGTTGGTCACATGGACAAGGTAACTTGGTCTTACGTCCAAATTTAGTCCGCCTTGGGGAAAGAGCGCTTCGTAACAAATGAGAGGTAAAATATCCCCAAGACCTTCCACCGTCATCACATTAGGCCCCGCGCCTGTCCCGAAGCTACCACCAAATTGATCCGCCAAAGCGCCCAAGCCGAACTGAGTGAGCCACGGCTCAAACGGTAAATATTCGCCAAAAGGCACCAAGTGGTGTTTATCATAAATAGGCGTCACAACACCCTGTGATGACATGAAAATAAGGGAATTATAATATTGACCCTCGCTATAACGTAACGCTCCAAACAAAACGGGCACACCTCGAGCGCTCGTTCGCATCCGGTCAATCAAGTGATCTGCCATTTCTAGAGGAAGCGTTAACGCAGATTCGGGCCAAATCACGATTTCTGGCTTTGGCTCGGCAGCCGTATAATCCAACATACGTTGAAAAAACTTCTCTGTGTGGTTGGGATCCCATTTTTCATGTTGCGCCGCGTTTGGCTGCACGAGCCTTATTTGTCCCGAAGCTTGACGCTCATGGTCCTGAGCGAACCTTAAAGACCCCATGCACCAAACTCCGCCAAGCACCAGCGCACTCAAACTCATGGCTAAAATTGAACCTCGCCAGCGTATCATATCCGACGCAAGAGCGCACGCCCAAAATGTTACCGTCGTTAGCCCATAGACACCAATCCAAGCCGCTCCTTGAGCTACGGGCGTCTCTGTCCAGATATATCCTGGCAATGCCCAAGGGAATCCCGTGAGAACATATCCACGCGCCAGTTCCATAACGGAGAGGCCAACCCCTACGGATAATGCAGAGCGATGAAGCTTTAATCCGATCCATGCTCCCAAAGCCCAAAACAGGGCCAAACCTCCCACCAAAAAAACCAAAGCAAAAGGCGCAATCCATCCATGCGTTTTGATATCGACGAGAAAAGGCTCGACAATCCAGTTTAAGCCAATGGAAAAGTAACCAAATCCAAACCACCAAGCAGCCCAAACAATATCTCGGAGCGCCTTGTCATCGCGAACACTCCCACAAAAGAACAAGACCATGGCAAGAAGCGTGATGGGCCACAGTCCAACGCGTGCCAAGCCCAGCGCCGCAAGCCCCCCAAGCAGAAAATTGAAAGCAGGCCGACCTAGATCAAACACAGGGCTGCTTCTCTCTACTCGGCGGCTTGTTTAATCACTGGCATTTGTACGCGCATGCGCTATACGCACCGTGCATCTGCCTCCATAATTTCAAATTAGGCGCCTGGAGGGTGCTTGATAAAGTTTCCGCGCACACCCAACCGCCCCCCAAACATAGAGA
>WTIQ01000457.1 GCA_011525185.1 Paracoccaceae bacterium
TTCGAGCTTTAAGGCTGCATTCTCCTGTTGTTTATTGTCAGAAAACATCTCGCGCGCCTCTGTATTTGCGCGCTCGAAGGCTTGCTTTATTTTTGAGCGTCGTGCTGGATCACGGATGAGGATAAACCGCCAAGGTTGCGAGAGCCCCACCGAGGGCGCGGCATGTGCTGCTTTTAGCATGCGCTCAAGCACCGTGGGATCGAGCAGGTCTGGTTTGAATTCATTGCGCACATCGCGACGATGATAAATCACGTCATAAATGGCAGTGCGTTCGGCTTCTGAAAACACACGCTCCACCGAGGGCTCGGGCTTGGGTCTAAATGTCATTTTGGGTTGGATGTCCTTCGCTTACTCAGGCTATGATTCATTAAAATTCAAGGGGCGGCATAGCATAAACACGCGAAACCGTAACCATGATCAGGGCAAGGATCAGACTTATGCGAACAAAATTACGACTGGGGGTTAAAACTTAACAATTGCACTGATCGACTTCCCAGCATGCATCAAATCAAAGCTTGACCAAATTGTCGATTCGGTCTCAAATTGTGAGAAGGTGTATCATCACTTGAGAAAATGAGAAAACTGTGCATTTAGCAAGATTGGTAAATTTATTAGAAATTATTTCTGTTGCTGGAAGACCATTAACAGCAGCCGAAATTTGCAGTATCACTGATTTGCCTAAGCCAACTTGCTATCGGTTATTGCAAACACTTTTGTCAGAAAGCTTGATTGAAGATTCATCAAATGACGGGCGTTACGTGGTAGGCGAGCGTTTAATTCGCATTGCATTTCTGGGTAAATCTGATGTCGATGTTAGGAGGGTTTCATCACCTCTCCTAAGAGCAGCAGCCACCAAATTCAACGAAACGACTTTTTTATCGCGCTTTCGCGATAGTAAAGTGGAAATAATACACGTAGAGACGCCTGACGATCCCAGTAGAGCATTTATACACCCCGGCATGGGTGAGCGCCCAATGCACGCGTGCTCATGTTCAAAAGCAATTGCTGCCTTTGCAGATGAAGCTTTCATGGAAAAAATCTTAGCTGGAACACTCAAAGCGTACACTCAACATACCAAAACAACACGTGAGATGTTGATGGTTGAATTCGATCTTATTCGTGATCAGGGATATGCAGATTGCGATCAGGAAATTGATGTGGGTATCGCGAGTGTCGCGGCACCAATAACTATGGGTAATATTGGCGCCATCTTTAGCGTCGGTGCGGTTGGCCCAATACGTCGTTTTGACAAAGAATACAGAAAAGAGATTGGCGTCAAACTAACAAAACTAGCAGAACAAATCAGCGATGCCATTCAGTTATGCAATGTCGCAGAAGTTTAAGTTGAAAAAGCGGCACTGTGAAATTCCCATGGAAGGGAAAAATTAGGGAGGAAGAAATGAATAAACCTATGAAACCAGATCCCACTTTTCACGCATCACCAAAATTGGCGATGCAAGCACCAGTGGAAAACTTTGCATTCACCATCATGCTTGGAAAAGATGCGTCCCAACATGATGGTCTGGCCGTTATCGACTTACGCGCAGATTCACAAACGTACGGCGAGATCGTACATCAAGTCATGGTGCCCACAACTGGCGATGAATTTCATCACTTTGGCTGGAATGCTTGCTCGTCTTCGTTGTCTCCACTTTCAGGTCATGCCTTTTTAGAGCGCCGTTATTTGATCGTTCCTGGGATTAGATCCAGCCGAATTTATATTTTCGACGTAAAAGAGCCACTAGAAGCGAAGATTCACAAAGTGATTGAGCCTGAGGAAGTTTTTGCAAAAACTGGCTATTCGCGGCCGCATACAATCCACTGTGGCCCTGAAGGTATTTATGTCTCAACTCTCGGCGGCTCTGGAGAAGACGGCACGGAGTCACCTCCTGGCATCTTTATCATGGATTGTGAGACGTTTGATATCATCGGTCGTTATGAAATGGACCGCGGAAAGCAAGATAAACACTATGATTTTTGGTGGAACCTTCCCCAAGACTACATGGTGAGCTCAGAATGGGGGCTACCTCCACAATTTGAAAATGGCGTGGTCCCTGAAGATCTTCTCAGCAACAAGTACGGTCACTCTATTCATTTCTGGGATCTGCGCGCGCGCAAAAACATTCAAACGATTGATCTTGGCGAAAATTACCAAATGGCCCTCGAAATCAGGCCAGCACACGATCCAACTAAATCATATGGCTTCTGTGGTGTTGTCGTAGACACAACAAATCTTCAGGGGGCGATCTTTACTTGGTGGCGCGGTGACGATGGTAAATGGCAAGCTAAAAAAGTGATCACGATAGACCCAAGACCTGAAGATCCCGAAAATCTTCCTGATCTTTTGAAAGGGTTTTCGGCAGTGCCACCACTCGTCACAGACATCGACCTCAGCCTTGACGACAAATATTTATACGTCGCGTGTTGGGGCCTTGGTGAAATGCATCAGTACGATGTGTCAGATCCGTTCAATCCTGTTTTAGCTGGAAAAGTTGAATTGGGTGGAATCGCGAGAGAAGCAAATCACCCCAATGGCAAAGAGTTCTTGTATGGACCTCAAATGGTTGAAGTCAGCCGTGATGGAAAACGTGTTTATTGGACAAATTCTCTCTATTCGACATGGGACGACCAATTCTACCCACATCATGAAGGTGGACAAATGGTCATGGCGAATGTTGGCGAAAACGGTGGTCTAACTTTAGACCCGAATTTTTACATAAACTTCCCAGAAAACACGCGTGCGCACCAAATTCGCCTAGAAGGCGGAGACTGCTCCACAGATAGTTTCTGTTACCCTTCAGTCTAAATGATGGATTACACGTCTTTGGCGGCCCTATGGTGGGCCGTCATTTTTTCTGGAGTTTACCACGGGCTTAACCCAGGAATGGGATGGCCCCTTGCAGTTTCAGCAGCACTTATGGAGCAGAAATTCTCTGCATTGCCGAAAGCACTTATGCTTCTGGCAGCTGGTCATCTTGTAGCTATGATTGCTATTCTTGCACCATTCACAATGATGATCTGGTTGATTGAAAAAGAGTATCAGATCAGAATTGGTGCCAGCCTCATTGTTATTGGGATGGGTATTTATTTACTTATAAATCCAAAACACCCACGGTATTTGGCCCGAGTACACCCCGCAAAGTTAGGTTTATGGTCGTTCTTATCTGCCCTAGCACATGGTGCAGCGCTTATGCTTGTCCCAATTTATCTGGGAATTTGCGAAATCACAGAAAATGCGGGTAATCTGATGGAGATGGGACACGCCGCTGCTCAAAATTTAATGTCCAATGATCTCGCAACTGCACTGCTCGTGTCTTTTGTTCATACACTTTCGATGGGTTTTTCAGGAGCAATCCTGGCACTGTTTGTATATTGGTGGTTAGGACTCAAATTCATCTCAAAAGCTTGGTTCAATCTGGATAAAATTTGGGCGCTTAGTCTAATCGTAGTCGGCGCCTTTGGTTTATATTTTTCTGCTCACTAAAATCCTCCTAAAAAGAAAGGAAAACTCTAAAGGAAACTTTGTCCGAGAATAAATGTTTTGGCCGCACACAGAGCGTATACTTGATGCATCCAAACACTGCTGTCTTAGCGCGTTTCCTGTTCATTTTGGCGCGTTGAGGGGAGCCTTATGGGTTGTCTAACGTCAGGGCCTTTGGGACAGATTTGACGATTTGATCGAGGAGGATTTCTGGTTCATCGTAAC
>WTIQ01000494.1 GCA_011525185.1 Paracoccaceae bacterium
GACAATAAGAAAGACTGGATTTTGAAACGCATAATAAAAAGATCTGTTTTGAATTTCAAGCACTTTTGCTGATTTTATTTTTAGAATAGGTGAATTGTGCTTTGCCTTAATCTGAAGCGATAAAATCAGTCTTACTTTTTGACGTCTAGGTTTTTTAGATTTCGTAGAGCGAATTTCTGACAATTGCACTGCATGCAAATATCTTCAGGTTGGACAACACAAACTATAAGTTAGTCACCTTCATCTCGTTTGCGCAACAGATCGGGTCTGTGTTTCTGTGTTACAGCGTGTGCCTCTTTGGCACGCCATTGCGCAATGTTTTGGTGATTGCCGCTTTGCAGTACTTCTGGGATTTTATGTCCGTTCCATTCCGAAGGGCGCGTATACTGTGGATGCTCTAATAAGCCATTTGAATGGCTCTCCTCTTGCAGTGAGGCCTCATTTCCCAAAACGCCTGGGAGCAAACGGACACTGGCGTCAATCATTGCTTGTGCAGCAATTTCTCCACCGCTTAAAACAAAATCGCCCAGTGAGACTTCTTGAATGCCATAATGATCCAAGACCCGCTGATCGACCCCTTCAAAGCGTCCGCATAGCAAACGAACGCCTGGCGATGTAGACCAATTTTTGGCCATCGCTTGATCAAAGGGACGCCCTCTCGGGGACAGGTAGATCAAAGGCCCAATGTCGGGTTCGCGTTTTAGGGCATGTTCAAGCGCATGTGAGATCACATCAGCGCGCAAGACCATACCAGCCCCGCCGCCAGCAGGGGTATCATCCACATTGCGATGTTTGCCGACCCCAAAGAGACGCAGGTCGATGGTTTCTAGGCTCCAAAGCCCTTTTTGAAGAGCGCGTCCCACAAGGCTGTGATCTAAGACACCAGGAAAACTCTCGGGAAACAGCGTAATCACCTGCGCACGCCATGCTTTGGCAAGCCGCGGAGTATGGCTCATCAAATCGCGTGGTTGCAGGGTCGCTTGAATGGATTTGCGCCCATGGGATTTTTGCCGTTCCTCCATGCTCTACTCAATCAATCCATTAGGCGGGTCAATAATGAGCTTGCGCGCGACCATATCCACGGTTGGAACATAGTCGCGTGTAAAAGGCAGCAACGCGGTCTCGTTGGAAGCCGTCAAACGCAGTTCCAAAAGATCGGTGGCGCCGTGATTTAACACCGCTTTCACAGCTCCAATTTCTCCACCCCCAGTGTCATAAACAGACAGCCCGATTAAATCGGCGTGATAGAACTCGTCATCTGGAAGCTGGGGAAACGCCTCCCGCGGGACGAAGAGTTTCATCCCCTTCATGCGATCTGCTTGTTCTTTGCTGGAGATACCACTGAGACGGGCGCTCAGGGCATTTTTCAAGCGCCCACTCAGACGGACCTGAAAGCTTTGGGAACCATCTTCTGTAAAGAGGGGGCCGTAAGAGGCGATGTCCTCAGGCTCTGACGTGAAGCTTTTTAGGCGAACTTCCCCTTTGACGCCAAAGGCACCAGCAATCGCCCCAACAAGAACCATTGTGTCGCTCATTTTCTCACTTCGCATAAGCCTTGGACCATCTGTCCCCCTTTTACATCGCATGCCTCGGCGTCGCTTTGCTTTTCATAGACTACGCCCGCAATAAAGGCGATGCCAAGGAATAAAAACAAACGGAACGGGCGAAACAACATGAAGTTTGGCGACAGTATTTATGAGACGAAGAAAAAGGCGGAGATACTCAACAGAGCCGCGCTCCGCCTCTTTTTGATGTTTTGCTCGAAGTGCGCTTACGCGTCTTCGGTGGCCGCGTCTTCTTCAGCCGCTGGCGCTTCCTCAACCTCTGGCGCTTCTGCAGCTTCTGCAGCTTTTGCAGCCTTTTCTTCAGCGCGATCGACGGCTTTTTGACCTGGCTTGCCCTTGGTCGGGTTGTTGCGCTCTTTCTTCTCAAGCACGCCTGCGGCCTCTAACATACGAGACACGCGGTCTGTGACCTGTGCCCCTTGGCCCAGCCAATATTGAACGCGCTCGACGTTCATCTTGACCCGCTCTTCGCTATCCTTTGGTAAAAGAGGGTTGTAAGTGCCGAGCTTTTCCACATAACGTCCATCGCGCGGCATGCGGCTGTCTGCGGCCACGATGCGATAAAATGGGCGTTTTTTGCTGCCGCCTCGTGCAAGACGAATTTTCATAGCCATTTGTCTGTTCTCCTTATGATAATGGCGATGGGGAAAAATCCCCTAAGCTTTGTGTTTCTTGTGATGTTGAATGACTTCCTGAATGATAAAATTCAGAAATTTTCGAGCAAATTCCGGATCAAGGTCGGCTTCGGCTGACAAGGTTTCCAGACGTGCAATTTGTTTGCCTTCTCGAGACGGGTCTGAGGCGGGCAGATCGTGCGCTGCTTTGAGTTTGCCCACGGCTTTTGTGTGCGCAAATCGTTCGGCGAGTGTGTAGACCAAGATCGCATCAAGGCGATCAATGCTCTCGCGGTGATCCTTCAATAGCTCTTGGGCCTTTTGGACTGGGTCGCTCATGAGAAAGCCTTTTGTTGATGAGGGGTGTGTTTGGGGTGGCGATAGATATGACAGGCTTTACCGCGCAGGCTGTGCTTCCGCTCGAAGGTCGCCCCAAGACGTTTAGCCAGTTCTGCCGAGCGGGTATTTTGAGGGTCGATAAAGCTGATCACTTGGGACAGGTTTAGACATTCTTCGCCATAGGCCTGCGCAGCGCTTGCGGCCTCAAATGCAATACCTTGCCCTTCAAAATCATGATGCACATTCCAACCCAGCTCTGGTTCGGGCCAGTCAAAGTGATGAAGAAAACCAACGGCGCCCGCCAATTGCCCAGTCTCTTTGTGTTCAATATTCCAAAAGCCAAAGCCCCTTAGGCTCCAATGCCCCAGCATCCCGAGCAGGGTGCGCCAGACGCCAACCGCATCAAAGGGTCCACCGATAAAGACCATGCGTTCTTGGCCAAGATACTCTTGCATTTGCGCAAAATCGGCCTCAGAGGGAGCGCGCAGGCGCAGGCGATCTGTTTCAATGACGGGGATCGCGCTCATAACACATCCTCTGGCCCTGGGTGGCGGTAGAGCATTTCATCACCCATATTGGTGTTGAGGTAGCGTCGCTCGAAATGAGCGCCCATCCGTTCTGCAAGCTTTATGGAGCGTGTATTGCCTGGCACGATGTTGCTTGTCAGTGTGGTAAACCCTAGCGCTTCATAGGCCCAACGGCGCGCGCGTGAGGCGGCTTCAAAGGCAATGCCTTTTCCCTCGTAGCCTTCAAAGACAACCCAACCGACTTCGGGTTCTGGCCAAGTCTCGGGATTCCAAATCCCTGTGATGCCAGCAATATCGCCTGTAAGAGTTTCAATTGTGAAGTAGCCGTAGCCGTGAATGTGCCAATGTCCCACATTAAGGGCAAACCATCGCCATGCTGCGCCACGCTCGGGAATGTGACCGAAGCCTTTTGAGCGTGTGCTGTCTTGTAAAAACGCGATCACAGCTTCGCTGTCACGGCGCTCTGGTCCGCGCAGGATAAGTGTGTCGCTGTGCAAGATGGGGGCATTGGTTAGGGGCATATGCGCTGCTCCTGCATTCTCTCGCTGTCCAAACGCCTTTTGTGTTGCGGGCCTTGGGTTTTTGAGTATTTGGGCAAAGAAAAAATCATGGGTTTTTTTTGCCTCTTTAGGTG
>WTIQ01000078.1 GCA_011525185.1 Paracoccaceae bacterium
GTGGCATAGCCAGAGGTTTAAACCGCGGTCCCAAAAATCAAACTTTTAAGCCAACTTTGTTAACGCAATACTCCAACTCAGTGGCTTTATATGCAGGGTTGATATTGACAAGGATGGCACCGATCCGCGCTGTTGCAATCTGCGCGATGATCCATTCGGCCCGATTGGGAGACCAGATCCCTACCCGATCTCCTTTGTAAATGCCTAGTGACAAAAGCCCAGCGGCAAAGTCATCGCATTTTTTGAGAAGCTCGGCATAGGTCCAGCGTATGCCAAACTGCGAAAATACTACCGCTTCGCAGTGCCCGTATTTTCTGAGCGTGTAGTCAAAAAATTCTGGTAAGGTAACGTCCAATAGGCGCCGTGACGTATCTCCAATAACATGGGCGAGTCCTTCAATGGGTGCAATTTGTACCATTTGGTCCCCGCGGATTTACAGTTTCTTCCAATCCGTTGCAGCTTCAAACGCACCTGCTGCACGATAGATCGTACTCTCTTCATAGCGCCGTCCCACAAGCATCATGCCAACTGGCAAACCCTCTGACATGCCGCAGGGTACTGACATCGCTGGATGACCAGTGATATCAAACGGCGCGGTGTTTACTAGCATTTCAAAAGCGCGTTGTGTCCAGACGGCCAATCCATCAGAGCGCTCTGGGATTGGCGTTGCTTTCATTGGAGTGGTTGGCATGAGCAAAAGATCGTAGGAGGCCAAAACCTTATTATATTCTTCGCGAAGCTGGCGTGATAAATTCTGCGCCTTTGCATAATAGTGACCTCTGTGATGCTTCAGGAAATATTGACCAACAAACATCGTGATCTTAAGCGTATCTGACAGTTCATCAGCGCGTCCACGCCAGTTGGCATGGTAATCAAGCAAAGAAGTGGTGTACATTCCCTCCCAACCTGTACCCATGCCATTTCCATGCATCATCTGATTTGTAGCTCCTTCGCTAGCTATGGGGGTCCAAATAGCCAACCCTTTGAGGTGCCAAGGTACGGAAATTTCGTCCACTGACGCCCCACAGTCACGCAGAATATTGGCTGCCGCGCGTACCTTGTGATCAACATCAGCCTCGCTATTGTCGTGACCAAAGCCTTCTTTTACAACGCCAATCTTCAACCCCGAAACGCCTGCTCTGACAGCGCGTGTATATGTATCGGTAACAACGTCATACTGACGGGGGTCAAGACCATCCGCCCCAGCGATGACCTCAAGCATCAAAGCATTATCGGCCACGTTCTGAGTCATTGGCCCCGTGTGGTCAATGGTACTTTCGATCGGCATAATACCAGTATATGGAACGAGGCCATGGGTCGGTTTCATTCCGTAGCAGCCAGAATAAGATGCAGGCATACGAATAGACCCCCCCTGATCACCACCGATCGCCATATCCACGTATTCGCCCGCGACAAGGGCCGCGGATCCAGAAGAAGACCCACCAGCTGAATATCCGCGTTTGAAAGGGTTGTGAACTGGACCAGTAGCATTTGTGTGGCTGCCGCCAGAAAAACAATAATACTCACAATGTGCCTTGCCTGCGATTGTTGCTCCAGCGTCCAAAAGCCGTGTCACTACGGTGGCGTCGACATCTGGCGTATACCCCTTGAGCGTTGAGGCCCCATTCATCATCGGAACACCCGCCAAACAAACGTTGTCCTTCAGAGCCACTGTTTTGCCCAAAAGCGGCCCTTTTGGAGCGCCGCGCACCTCGGTCCTAATGTACCATGCATTCAGCGGATTTTCTTCGTCAGTGGGGCGGGTGCCGCTTGTCCTTGGGTATAGAACTGGAGGAAGATAATCTGGCAGGCCGTCAACCACGTCGTAAGCATCCAGAGAGCCTTGCATATTTTCGAGAAACTCTTTGATCTGTTCATCTGAGAGATGCATTCCAAGCTCAAGTGTAATATCCTTAAGCTGGGTGAATGTTGGGCGTTGGACAGTCATGTTCCCAATCCTTTCGGTCAATGGTGCGTCGCGTTGTGCCAGAGGAACAGAAGCCTTTGGTGCGGTTGCTTTGTCTTTGTTCGTTTGTACCTCACCCATACCAGAGGCCGTTGATTTGGGTGTACTTACTTTTTGTCCTGTCGTCCGGTTGGATGGGGCTGAGGCTTGTTTTGAACCGCCAAATCCTGAAAATCCTTTTAAAAGGGCGCTTCCTTCGCCGGACGACATATCGATCTCCGATATAAAGCTTCCTTTTTCCATAATCTTTATGCGGGTTGAGAGCTCAGTAATGAACTCCATATTCTGTTCGACTAGAATAATGGTGAGGCCTTTTTTACGATTGAGCGTTTGTAAAATCTCTCCTATTTCATCGACAATGGAGGGCTGAATACCTTCGGTCGGTTCATCAAGCAAAATAAGATCTGGATCAGAAATCAAACACCGCGCGAGCGCCAGAATTTGCTGCTCCCCGCCAGATAGCGTGCCACCAGAGCGATCGAGCAAACTATCGAGGCGTGGAAACTCGAGGATAATATTTCGAATTGCATCTTCTTCATCAATGCCATGCCCGACAACCCCCATACGCAAATTGTCCAGCACACTTAGATTTGGGAAAATACCACGGCCCTGAGGCACATAGCCAAGCCCGTATTGTGCTCGTACGCCTGGTTTTAAACGTGTGATATCTTGGCCTGAATAAAGAATAGTACCTGCAGTTGCCGAAATGACTCCCATCAGGGTTTTTAGGAGGGTAGATTTACCCATTCCATTATTTCCTAGAATCCCTAGAATTTCATTTTCTGCGACATGAGTCTCCACGCCATGCAGCACTGGAATGCGTCCATATCCAGACGACAGGCCTTTGATGTCCAATAAAATACTCATGATTTATGCCCCAGATAAATTTCTCTAGCCCTGGGATCGGCTGAAATGACATCCATTGTATCTTCCATGAAAATGGACCCTTGATGAAAGAGCGTAACAATATCGCTGATCGCGCGAATGAAATTCATGTCATGTTCGACCACGATCAGGGCAGAAGTGTTGTTGATCTCACGCACAAGCTCAGCGGTCTTATACGTTTCTTCATCGGTCATTCCCGCTGCTGGTTCATCAAGCAGAACGAGCCAAGGTTCTGCGGCTACCACCATTCCAAGTTCTACCATCTGCCGCTGGCCATGGGCGAGGCTGCCCACTGTTGCGCTTCTAATCTCTCCCAGCTCAAGGCGCTCGATTGTCTCTTTGACCAATTGCGTAGCCCGTTTATCGCCATGCCAGCGGCGCGCAGAAAGCCAGAGGTTTTCCTGTGCGCTCAAGCCATCAAAAAGATTTGGCACCTGCGTCTTAATGCCAACTCCAAGCCCAGCAATGGCGTGGGGTTCACGTCCTGTCATTGTAATGTCGCGGATCACAACATCGCCTGAGGTTGGAATTAACTGACCTGTAAGGCATTTGAAAAAGGTAGATTTTCCAGCGCCGTTTGGACCGATTAAGCAGCGCAGTTCCTTTTCGCGCAGCTCGAAATCTACATTATCTACAGCGCGAACGCCGCCAAAATGCATTGACAGATTTCTGGTTTCCAGAACAACTTCGCGTTTGGCCATCTTTCTTTTGCCCTATCCCGTTGCTCTGTGTTTGCGCAGCTTCAGCCGCCGTTCTTTCTGGCGTAAATACCGATTTGTGCGCCGACTCTCAAACCAGCCCGCGATTGTCGGTACAACCC
>WTIQ01000310.1 GCA_011525185.1 Paracoccaceae bacterium
ATCTACTATACTTTCACATGGTCACCTCAACGCAAAGCACGTCCTGCTGGTGTTCAAAACCAAGACAAAGGCGCAAAATCGAAATCCAACAAACGTAAGAGCGGAAAATTCAAGCAAGGTAAAGCGAATCAGCCGCGCAAACCCTTGCAATCGCGAGCGCCTAAATCGAAAGAGATTGATCCCGATAATCCTTTTGCTGCAGCGCTCATGGGCTTGAAGGTACAGGAGTGACGGTTTGGATCCTCTCGCAAAGGACCGTGTTGATAAATGGCTGTGGCATGCGCGCTTCTTTAAAACACGGAGTCTTGCGTCCAAAATAGTCTCCGCTGGGCACGTCCGTGTAAATTCACAAAAAATTTCAAAGCCCTCGACACCCGTTGGGTCAGGGGATGTTTTGACCTTTGTCAAAGGGGATCGTATCAAGGTCGTAAAGATAAAATCGACGGCCTTGCGGCGTGGCCCTGCGCCCGAGGCGCAAGCCCTCTACGAGGATATGTCTCCTCATCAAGAGACGTCGCCGCGCAATCCAAAATTCGAAGGCAAAGGACGTCCTTCCAAAAAGGATCGTCGAGCGATCGACAAATTGCAGTAAAGTCGCACTTGCAAGATGATCAGCACTGGATTAGCACTCACAGAGTTAGAACTACGAAAGACGCCTCATGACATACGTTGTTAAGGATAATTGCATCGGCTGCAAATACACCGACTGTGTGGAAGTCTGCCCCGTGGATTGCTTTTACGAGGGTGAAAATATGCTGGTCATTCACCCAGACGAATGCATTGACTGTGGTGTCTGCGAACCTGAATGCCCTGCGGACGCAATTAAGCCTGACACAGACCCTGGCGCAGATGAATGGGTGGACTTCAACCGCAAGTATTCAGAACTCTGGCCTGTTATTATTACACGCAAAGATCCCTTGCCCGAAGCAGAAGAGCGTGATGGCGAAGAGGGTAAGCTCGAAAAATATTTTTCAGAAGCGCCCGGCGAAGGCGGATAAATCGCCACTAATCCAGTGGGGCTGGTCATAACCCCTGAATTATGATACACTGTCTAGACACGTAAAAACAACATGTAGGTCGAGGGCAAAAGCCCTTCGTCCTTTTTTTGTCTTTTGCATGAAAATTGAAGGTGTTTAATGAGTAAATCAAAGAAGCTTGACTTCAAACCGAATGAATATGTGGTGTATCCCGCGCATGGCGTGGGTAAAATCGTTTCGGTTGAAGAGCAGGAAATCGCAGGTGTAACGCTTGAGTTGTTCGTTGTGTCTTTTGAAAAAGACAAAATGACCTTGCGGGTCCCGACCCACAAAGCGACGGAAATTGGACTTCGTTCGCTTAGCAGTCCTGAAACTGTGAGCCGTGCTATGAGCACGCTTAAGGGGAAAGCGAAAGTAAAGCGGGCGATGTGGTCGCGTCGCGCTCAGGAATATGAGCAAAAGATCAATTCAGGCGATTTGATTGCAATTGCAGAGGTCGTGCGTGATTTGCATCGCAACGATGAACAGCGAGAGCAAAGTTATTCAGAACGTCAGCTTTATGAAGCAGCGCTTGAGCGCTTAACACGCGAAGTGGCGGCTGTTGGTGGCGGCGATGAAGATGAAGCTGCAAAGAAAGTAGATGCCGTTTTAGTCTCCCGCGCAGCCTAATCGGCGCGGTTTAGTCAAAGCAGGGTGGAGATAGACAAAAGACTAAGTTCTGTCACCACCGCTGAGGCTCCCAAAACATCCCCTGTCTGCCCTCCGATTTTTCGCCACGCGAGAAGACCGCAAAGGCTGCAAGTGAGCAATGCGATAAGAATAAGCACCAGTCCCGCTGACCCGAGTAAAGCCAAAACAAAACATGCGCATAAGGCAAACCCCAAAGCCGCAACAGTAATTTTTGGGCGACCTACGCTGTGAGACAGACCGTTGTCTCGGGCATGGGGTAGTTGGGCCATGAGCAGGGGCATAATCGCGCGGGATAGAGCTGCGCAGGCTATAATAAGCGCAACAGCATTGGTTTGCACCACGAAGGTCTCGGTTAGCAATTGCCAGCGCAAAAGAAGGCATAAGACTAAGGCTGCAACGCCATAGGCTCCGATACGGCTATCCTTCATGATCTCTAGTCTTCGCTCTTTGCTCCAGCCTCCCCAAAAGCCATCAGCACTGTCTGCCAAGCCGTCTTCGTGCATAACCCCCGTCAGAAATAGGCCTAGGATGATCGAGAAAATCACAGCGATTTTCAGGTCTATCCCTCCTGCGAGCAGAATGATGATAATACAAGAAAGCGTGCCCCCCCATATGACGCCCACGATCCAGTAAGACCAAACAGCCCGCGCACTATTTTGATAGGCATCTTCAGGCAATTTCAATGGGATACGTGTCAAAAGACTGAGTGCGACAAGGATATCTAAAGAGAGATTTCGAAGTTTTTCTACCATGATGACGCTGTTTTTTGTGAAAGTGTCTCTGACACGCTTGTGTTTGCTTTATTTACCGATAATACCGCACGAAGTTTATAAATCAGAAAAGAAGCGAAGACCACGATGTCATTTAGATCTCTTGATGAGTTTCGTAATCTGCTTACGAATTGCACTGCGCATGATGCAAAAATTTTGGGCCAAGCCGAAGAGCGAAACGCTCAGTTGACCAAACCACCAGGTGCTCTGGGGCGATTAGAAGATATTGCCCTTTGGTATTGTTCGTGGCGGGGCTCGCCCAAGGCACGCGTGAGCTCACCGCAAGTGATCGTCTTTGCGGGCAATCACGGTGTGACGGCGCAGGGAATATCTGCCTTTCCCGCTGAAGTGACCGAACAGATGGTGCTTAATTTTCGCGCGGGAGGGGCGGCGATCAATCAGCTCTCCTCTTGCTTTGGCGCAAAACTTGATGTGCATGCCCTTGATCTTGATCATCCAACGCAAGATTTCACGCAAGGTCCTGCCATGAGTGAGGACGACTGTGTCGCGGCTTTGCGCACAGGTTGGGAGAGTGTTGATCCCAATGCAGACCTTTTAGTTGTGGGTGAAATGGGCATAGGCAACACCACTTCGGCGGCGGCCATTGCGCTTGCGCTCTTTGGAGGGCGAGGCATGGATTGGGCTGGCCGTGGAACGGGGCTTGACGATAAAGGCGTGGAGCTGAAAGCCTCTGTCATTGAACAAGGGATCTCACAAAACCCCAATGCAAGCGCGGATGGCTTGGAGGCGTTAAGGTGTCTTGGAGGTCGTGAGATTGCTGCAATGGCTGGTGCAATGGTGCGCGGACGTGATTTATCTATCCCAGTGATCTTGGATGGGTTTATTTGTTGCTCCGCTGCAGCCTGTCTAAACGCCGTGAGCGAAAGGGCTCTTGATCACACCATTTCTGGGCATGAAAGCGCTGAACAGGCGCATAAAAATATGCTGGCTCATCTGGATAAGTCACCGCTGCTTTCATTGGGTTTAAGGCTGGGTGAGGGCTCTGGTGCTGCCTTGGCTATCGCTATTGTGAAGGCCGCGCTTGACTGTCACTCGGGCATGTCCACTTTTGCCGAAGCAGGTGTCGCTGCGGGCTGAGTGTCTTCCTCTTGACTTGGCGAGGTTTTATCTTCGCGCCACAACGACAGCTGTCCCAAGAGAGAAGCTTCCAGCTCTTGTTCGAGTTCTTTCGCCAGCGAGATATAGTCCTCGTTATCGAAG
>WTIQ01000252.1 GCA_011525185.1 Paracoccaceae bacterium
CTCAACACCCATGTTTTGGAGGAGCAATATCAAAGCGGTAAGTATGGATGTCTCATGCACGGCGTGGGCCTATGTGATGAATGGCCCTTGATTGCCTACCCCGATAAGCTCGTTGAGGGGGCCTATGACTATGAAATTGAAGCGGGGATGGTCCTCTGCGTCGAAGCCCTTGTCAGCCCAAATGGGGGCGATTTCTCCATCAAGCTTGAGGATCAAGTCTTGGTCACTGAAACGGGCTATGAAAACCTGACCCGCTACCCCTTTGATGAGCGACTTATGGGGCAGGCTCTGTCGTAGGGGTGGGCGTGTCAAAGGCGGGGGCGTAGGCCACTTCGCCTTGCGGCTTTTCTGCATTAAACGAAAGCCAATGCACATAGAGCGATGGCGCATCTTGATACGTGATGGATCCGTTGTTTTGAAAGCCGAAACGGAGGTAATAGTCTGGACTTCCGATAAGCACGCATCCACTTGCCTTGAGCTTCCGCAAGCGCCTTAGGCCATATCGGACCAGATTCTGCCCGATGCCTTCTCTCTGTCGATCGGGTGCGACTGAGACGGGGGCAAGCCCATACCAGTCTCCTGTTGTCTCTGAAATCGTCACGCGGGAAAACGCCACATGCCCAAGGAGGCGGCCCGTCTCCTCTGCCACAAGCGAAAGCGCCAAATCTCCTTCGTTTCGCAAACGATTAACGATATGGGCTTCTGTTCCATCTGAATAGGCCACCGACGCAAAAGCCGCCTCTGTGAGAGCGGTAATATGCGCAATATCGCTGTTCTTTTCGTCACGGATTATCATTGTTGTGACCCTAAGCGTTTTCTGAGCGCCTAGACAAGAGGTCTTACTTATAGATAACGCTTGGCTATCGCTTTGTTTTCAAGCGATATTCAGAGCTGAAATCATGTGCCCGCTGTGGGGTGGGCGGACGCACGCTGAAATGCTTTGCATTTCAGAGCGATAAGGGACTTTAGGTATTTCCTTTTCCATAATTTGGGTTCTTTAGCAAAAACACCCCGCCCGGTTGGTACAACTGGCCGGCCCCTGCCTGCCCGATCGGCAGGCGCGGGCTTCATTTCTCAATAGGCGTGGGGGTAGACTGAGGTCTTTACACGAAATTTCCTGAGCGTGGCCTTTTGGTTGTGCCCCCTGCAACTCCTTTCTATAAGGAGCGCGATTTTGCAATCTATATGAGGCTTTCCCCGATGATCCCACGTTATTCTCGTCCCGATATGGTTAAAATCTGGTCCCCAGAAACCAAATTCCGCATTTGGTACGAGATTGAAGCCCATGCCTGTGACGCCATGGCCGATATTGGCGTGATTCCAAAGGAGAATGCAGAGGCGGTCTGGAAAGCGAAAGATGTCGACTTTGACGTGGCACGCATTGACGAAATTGAGGCGGTGACCAAACATGATGTGATTGCCTTTTTGACCCATCTTGCTGAGATTGTCGGCGCAGAAGAAGCCCGCTTTGTGCATCAAGGCATGACCAGCTCGGATGTTTTGGACACCTGTTTTAACATCCAACTGGTCCGCGCCGCTGATCTTTTATTGGCAGATTTAGACGGGCTCTTAGAGGCTTTGAGGCGTCGCGCCTATGAGCATAAGAACACAGTTCGCATTGGGCGCAGTCATGGTATCCACGCAGAGCCGACCACCATGGGGCTCACCTTTGCACGGTTTTATGCAGAGATGGACCGCAACAGAACACGCCTGCGCACAGCACGTGCAGAAATTGCAACAGGGGCCATTTCGGGCGCGGTTGGGACCTTTGCCAATATTGACCCACAGATTGAAGCTCATGTCTGTGAAAAGCTTGGCCTAGAGCCTGAACCGATCAGCACGCAGGTGATTCCACGTGATCGCCACGCTGCCTTTTTTGCAACCCTAGGCGTGGTGGCGAGCAGCATCGAAAATATTGCAACCGAAATTCGACATATGCAGCGCACAGAAGTCCTTGAGGCCGAAGAGTTCTTTTCCAAAGGGCAAAAGGGAAGCTCCGCGATGCCGCACAAGCGTAACCCTGTTTTGACAGAAAACCTAACGGGGCTGGCACGATTGGTACGTGCCGCTGTTGTGCCCGCTTTGGAAAATGTGGCGCTCTGGCATGAGCGGGATATTTCACATAGCTCCGTTGAGCGAAACATAGGGCCAGACGCGACGGTGACACTCGATTTCGCCTTGGTGCGTTTGACACAAGTCATTGATAAACTTGTTGTTTATCCTGAAAATATGCGAAACAACATGAATAAGTTTCGCGGCTTAGTAATGAGCCAGCGGGTTTTGCTCGCGCTGACCCAAGCAGGGGTGAGTCGTGAAGATGCCTATCGATTGGTCCAGCGCAACGCGATGAAAGTTTGGGAAGACGATAAAGATTTTCAAACAGAATTGTTAGCGGATTTAGACGTGATGTCGGTCTTGAGCGCTGAAGAGGTGCGCGAGAAATTCGACATCGGTTATCATACCAAACACGTGGATACGATATTTGGCCGGGTTTTTGGATAAAGACAGCGCACAATATTTCATCGGCTAAAGGTTTTGTTCAAAACTCTGTGTTCTTTTGTGCGTCGATCGACGTTACACGAGGCACTTTGATGAATACAGATATTGTCCCTGCAACTGATAGTCTTGAAGGTGCGCCTCTGTTGACAGAGGGTGCTGATGTCTCCCACATCACACCTCCGTTGACGCTGAGCAGAAAGAAAAAGGCAGCTCTGGTTATCAGTTATTTAATGCAGGAAGGGGCAGAGGTTCCTTTGTCTAATTTGCCTTCCGATATTCAGACTGAACTTATCGAGGAAATCAGTCAATTACGTCTCGTCGATAAAAATACCCTGGACACGACGCTAGAGGAATTTTCAGAAGAGTTATCTCAGGTCGGCCTAACAATGGGCGGGGGGCTTGAAGGGGCGCTCGGTCTTTTAGATGGTAAGATCAGCAAAGAAACGAGCTTAAAGCTTAAAAAGGAGGCAGGCGTAAAGCAGTTTGCCAATGCGTGGGAACGCCTCAAAGCCGCCTCTGAGGAGGATTTGCCCCCAATTGTTCTAAGCGAAAGTATCGAGGTTTCCGCGGTGCTCTTGTCTAAATTAGAAGTATCGACAGCCGCAGCCATCTTAGGAAAATTAGCGGGAGAGCAAGCGCGTAAGATAAGCTATTCTATTTCAATGACGAAAAACGTCACGACGGAAGCCGCCGATCGGATCGGTCAATCTTTGGTGGCGCAACTTGATAACAAACCCGATCTGCCTTTGATAAGGACCCAGCTGATCGCGTTGGTGCCATTTTAACGGAAACGACCCAAGACGTAAGGATCGAGGTTCTTGCAGGTCTGGAACGCACGGACCCCGAATTCGCTGAGCGCGTCCGAGATGCAATCTTCACGTTTGAGGATATTCCGAAACGGATCGCTGCCAAGGACGTTATCCACTTTGTGCGAAAAGTGGAACTTGACGCCCTAAGCACAGCCTTAACGCACGCTCAGTCTCTGGGACACTTCGATGTGATAGAGTTTATTCTGTCAAATATCACCAGCGGCATGGCTGATATGATTTCAGAGGAGATGTCTGAGGGAGGCAAGGTTTCTTTGAAAGAAGGGGAAGCTGCAATCAATGCCGTTTTAGGATCTATTCAAAAGGCT
>WTIQ01000148.1 GCA_011525185.1 Paracoccaceae bacterium
CGCAGGTGCCTCCACACGTTTCAGTGAAAAGCTTACTGACGGGATGAGATACGTGCGCTCAAAAGGCGTTCTTTTGGGCGCGTTTCTGAGCGATTTTTCTTCTGTTCTTTTTGCGATGCCGATAGCGCTTTTTCCGATTGTGAATGATGCGAGGTTCGACAATGATCCTCAAACGCTCGGACTCTTTTTCTCCTCTATGGCATTTGGCGGAATTCTTGCAGGAGTATTCTCAAGTCGTTTCAGTCAAGGTGCGCTCGGCAAAACCCAACTTTACGGAGCGATATCTTGGGGCATTGCACTTGCGTTATTCGGACTTTTAAATAGCCTTGCTCTTTCCTTAGTGTGTCTCGCTATTGCTGGGGCTGCTGACACGGTTGTGGCGATTTCTCGAGGAACGATCGTGCAATTGATGACGAAAGACACATATCGAGGGCGTGTGATGAATTTAGAACAGATTGTCGGAATGGCTGGGCCCGAACTCGGGAATTTTCGTGCAGGAATTGTGGCACCGATATTTCCAGTGGGTGCAACGCTGTTTCTTGGCGGCGCAATGTGTGTTGCCGCCAATACTATTCTTTTTACGTTTGCTCACGCCCTAAGAGAGTTTCGAGACTCGTGACTTTGCATCGTTAGCGACTTGCCGCATCAAAACGTAGGCTTAAGTCGTGGCCAAGCGCTGCCACCCCGCGGGGTGTTTTGCACGCAAAGTCTATTTTTGCAGAGCTCTGTTGCATCGCTCAAGCTGCGCCATGCGCACAACGTTACCGTTAAACCCCATCCTTCCATGACCCGCGTATTCACCGCTCAGACTATGAATGTATCGCCCCCATGCCACAGGCGAGCGCTGCTTCGCGCACGGCTTCGGAGTAGGTGGGATGGGCATGGCATGTGAGTGCAAGGTCTTCGGCGGAGGCGCCAAATTCCAAAGCAACGCAAATCTCATGGATTAAATCGCCAGCTGCTGGGCCAAGGATATGTGCGCCAAGAATGCGATCCGTTTCAGCATCTGCAATCAGTTTCACGAACCCTTCGGATGCCAGATTGGCTTTTGCGCGTCCATTGCCCATAAAGTTGAATTTACCCACTTTATAAGCGCGCCCGTTCTCTTTCAGAGTATCTTCACTCTCCCCTACGGATGCCACTTCTGGGTGTGTGTAGATCACTCCTGGGATAACCCCATAATTCACATGTCCATGTTTGCCTGCGATCACATCGGCGGCAGCCATGCCTTCATCTTCGGCTTTATGCGCTAGCATTGGCCCGTCAATGGCATCGCCGATGGCATATATGCCTGGCACATTCGTGCGCCACTCTGTGTCTGTTTTAATTTGCCCACGCTCAGATAATTCTACTCCGAGGCTTTCTAGTCCCAACCCATTTGTAAAAGGTTTGCGCCCTGTCGCAACCAAAACGATATCGCTGTCCAACTGATGTTCGCTGTCATCTTTGCGCAGCTTGTAGTGGACTTTGGCCTTGGTTTTCATTTTCTCAACAGATTGAACAGCGGCGCCAAGAACAAATTTGAGCCCTTGCTTTTTTAAGCTGCGTTGAAATGCCTTTTGGACGTCTTTGTCCATACCTGGTGTGATCACGTCAAGAAACTCAACCACAGTTACGTCAGAGCCCAAACGCGCATAAACAGATCCAAGTTCCAAGCCGATCACTCCAGCGCCAATAACCGTGACTTTTTTCGGTATTTTGGGCAGGGTCAATGCACCTGTGGAGGACACGACGATCTCTTCATCAATCTCCACTCCCAGAAGAGAAGATGGCTCTGATCCAGATGCAATGATGATGTGTTTTGCGTCATGGATGTCCTCGCCAACTTGCACCTTTCCTGCTTGAGGAATGCTTGCCCATCCTTTTATCCAGTCTACTTTATTCTTTTTGAAGAGAAACTCGACGCCCTTGGTGTTTGCGTCGATCGTCTCTTGTTTGTAGCTTTGCATCTGTGCCCAATCGACGGAGGGACTTTTGCCTTTGAGCCCCATTTTTGCGAAATTATGCTCGGCTTCGTGCAGCATGTGACTGGCATGCAGCAGAGCTTTAGAGGGGATGCATCCCACATTTAGGCATGTGCCCCCTAGGGTGTCGCGGCCCTCAACGCAGGCCGTTTTAAGGCCGTGTTGTGCACAACGGATCGCGGCGACATAGCCCCCGGGTCCTGAGCCGATTACAATGACGTCATACGCTGACATGCTTTGTTCCTTTTAATTTTTGCGAGCGCTATACTTATAAATCCATTAAGAGCCGGCGCGGGTCTTCTAGTGCCTCTTTGACCAGAACCAAAAAGGTGACCGCGCCTTTTCCATCAACGATGCGATGATCGTAGCTCAGAGCGAGATACATCATAGGGCGAATGACAACTTGCCCGTTTAGGGCAATGGGGCGATCTTGGATTTTATGCATTCCCAAAATGCCAGACTGTGGCGGGTTCAAAATAGGCGAGGACATCAGAGATCCGTAAACGCCGCCATTTGAAATCGTGAAGGTGCCGCCTTGCATTTCTGCCATGCTCAGCTTGCCATCACGTGCACGAACACCCTTTTCGGCAATTGCCTTTTCAATTGCAGCAAATCCCATGCTATCGGCGTCTCTGATCACGGGGACGACCAGACCCGTCGGTGTGCCTGTCGCAATGCCCATATGAACAAAGTTTTTGTACACAATGTCTGTGCCATCAATCTCGGCGTTGACTTCCGGGACTTCTTTCAGGGCATGGCAGCATGCCTTTGTAAAAAAGGACATGAAGCCCAATTTTACTCCATGTTTTTTCATAAACAGGTCTTTGTAATCGTTGCGCAGCTCCATCACTGCAGTCATGTCCACTTCGTTATAAGTGGTCAGCATAGCTGCTGTGTTTTGGCTGTCCTTTAAACGGCGTGCAATCGTTTGACGCAAGCGGGTCATTTTTACCCGCTCTTCACGTTGGCTATCGTCTGGGGAGCTGGGCGCACGCATTGTGGGCGCTGCGGGGGCTGGGGCTGGTGCGGCCACGGGCGCTGCGGCGGCCAAAGCTTTGGTGATATCTTCTTTCATGATGCGTCCGTCTCTTCCACTGCCTTGTACTTGGCTTGGGTCTAAATTGGCCTCTGCCATGGCTTTCTTCGCCGATGGGGCATGTTCAATGTCTTTGCCTTGAACTGGTTTTGATGAAGGAGCTTCTGCCTGAGGTGCGGCACCGTTTGCGTGTGCGCTTGCGTTGGCTCCTGAGCCTGAGGACGAAATGGTAGTAAGCACTGCATTGACTTCAACGCTTTGGCCTTGGGCAGCTTTAATGTCACCTAAAACACCCGCGGCGGGGGCAGGGACCTCTAGGCTGACTTTATCCGTTTCCAACTCACATAAAATTTCGTCCAGGACGACTGTGTCTCCTGGCTGTTTGAACCAGCTTGAGACGGTTGCCTCGCTCACACTTTCGCCCAAGCTTGGCACGACAACGGGCACATCTGCTGTGCTCTGGCTGCTGGCTGCTGGCTCTGCGGTTGCAGGAGTGGAAGGTGAAGCGCTTGCTGCTTGGGCAGTATCGCTTCCCGCCTCGTTGAGCGTGGCCAGAAGAGCATCAACACCCACAGTGGTCCCCTCGGCTGCTACAATCTCTCCGAATGTGCCATTGGACGGGCTTGGGAC
>WTIQ01000251.1 GCA_011525185.1 Paracoccaceae bacterium
GGAGCTTTCATTTAACACGACATTATCTTGCTCACCATATGTCGCGCAGGTCGATGAAAAAATGAAATTGGAACACCCCGCATTTGCGGCAGCGTCCAAGAGATTATTACTTCCAGCGACATTATTGCGCCAATATATAGCGGGATTAGTCATACTTTCACCAACTTGACTGAGCGCTGCAAAGTGCATCACAGCATCAGGTTGATGAAGATCGAATGCAATCTTGAGGCTTTCAGGATCTAATAGGTCCCCTTCGACAAAGGGACCAAATTTCACCGCGTCCCGCCATCCTGTTGAAAAGTTATCAAAAGTGACAGGGATATGCCCGTCGGCTTTTAGCTTTTTACAGGCATGCGATCCGATGTAGCCTGCTCCACCTGTAACAAGTACGACCGCCATTTAATACGTTGACTTACTGAGCTGCTTTATCGATGGAGACAAATTCATGTAAATACCCAAGTAATTCATCCCGTAAATCGTCCCGTGCCAAGGCAAAAGAAATTGTGGCCTTTAAGAAGCCAGCTTTGGATCCGCAGTCAAAGCGCTGGCCTTCAAAACGAAGGCCATTCACGGCGCGCCCTAGTTCAATTTCCTTTGCAATTGCGTCCGTGAGTTGAATTTCGCCGCCAGCTCCAAATTTTTGACGGCTGAGATGTTTAAAGATCTCAGGGGTTAAAATGTAGCGGTGAATGACGGCCAGATTAGAGGGCTCTGTCCCTTGGGCAGGCTTTTCGATCATGCCACGCACAGGCATGAGGTTTCCAAACTGTTGATCGACATCCAAAATTCCATAGGCATGTGCTTTCTCACGCGGCACTTCCATCGCCGCGACCATCGATCCGCCTGTCTCTTGATACGCGTCCACCATTTGTTTCAAGCAGGGTTTCTCCGCCGCAATGACGTCGTCTGGCAGGATCACAGCAAAAGGCTCATCCCCAATGAGGCGTTGTGCACACAGGACGGCATGTCCCAAACCAAGGGCTTTGTGTTGGCGTATGTAGGCAATTGCACCACTGTCCATATTGGTGCCTTTGACGATATCTAGGAGATCCGTTTTGCCGCGATTGCGCAATTCTGATTCTAGTTGTGGCGAATGATCAAAGTAGTCCTCAAGAGCGCCTTTGCCCCGCGATGTTACAAATATAAACTCGGTGATGCCAGCTTCACGTGCTTCATCAATCGCATATTGAATAAGCGGCTTATCAACCAGCGTAAGAATTTCTTTCGGTACTGATTTTGTTGCTGGTAAAAAACGGGTCCCCATTCCAGCGACTGGAAAGATTGCTTTTGTAACTTTTCTATTCATATGCCCAATCCAATTTTAATGCCCCTACCTTGTTGGGATTGTTCTCACCAAGTGTGGCAATATTGTGTCCCCAGCAAGGAAAAGCAGTGTTTTTTCACAGCGTATAAATCGCGCGCATGTGAATATTATCTTTATGGTTCCCATACTTACCCATTTCAAAAGCCAGTTCTAGCTTATCTGAACCCCAGCACCAAAAGCAATAAAAAACGAATTTTCGTATTCTTGCTTGCCATAGTCCAACGGTATTTTTGTTGTAAAATTAAGCGTTTTTCCACCTGCTGCGCGCAAAATTGCATCCGCTGCAGCAGTATCCCACTCCATCGTCCGTCCGAGGCGTGGGTACAGATCAGCTTCACCAGCGGCGATTAAACAAAACTTCAACGATGAACCAGCTGCTTTGAATTCGCTGATGTTGTATTTCGCCAAATACTCATCCGTTGCGGCATCCCGATGAGACTTTGAGGCCACAGCAGTAAGAGCGTCATTATTCGAATGTCTCACACGAAGCCTCTGCACGTCTCCAATATCATCGGGGTCTAGGGATCCAAGTTCTTCAACCGCCGTGCCGTCGGCCTTTGTGTAAAACAAACGGGATAAAGCGGGCGCAAAAACGACACCTAAGACGGGTTCATTGCTTTCCACCAGCGCGATGTTAACCGTAAACTCTCCTCTTTTGTTGATGAATTCTTTTGTGCCATCTAACGGATCAACAATTAAAAAAGTGTTGCTATTTTGCGCATGCGTCGACGCCTGCTCCTCGGTCACGAGGGTAATATTTGGAAACGCATGCGCCAGCCCCTCTGTGATTATAGCGTCCGCGGCTTTATCTGCGCGCGTGACGGGGCTAGCGTCTTCCTTCGTTTCTATATCAAACTCATCGGTCTCATAAATCTTTATAATTTCTTGGCCAGCACGTATGGCCAGTTCTCGCATTTTGATGACCAAGGCTGTCTTATTTATCTCATTCATTAGTGAAGGCGTGCCTTTCGTTTTGTAAGCCTTTTATAGACTTTCTACCCTTATATGATAAACGGAGGCTAACAAAACCCTTAGTTCCACATCCAAAAGGGGAATTTTGATGAGGCTTGCGCTGTAATGTTTAAGACCCGCTCAGTAAACGCACTCTTGGAGCTGTGTTCACTGTTTTTGGCTTGATATTTAATACAATTGTAAAAGACATCCGAAAAGGTCAGCGCCTGCCGATAATGTCGCTGGTTACCGAAGTCGTGCAAACGGCGGTCTTTTTATTGGCCTTTCTGTTGATCTTCGAATTTCTCGGTATTCGTCGCATGGGAGGTGCGATTCGTGGCGATTTTGTGCTCTACATAATGACGGGCATTTTTTTGTTTATGACGCATATTAAGGCCGTTGGCGCAGTGTTCGGAGCGGACGGACCAACGTCGCCGATGATGCAACATTCTCCAATGAATACAATTATCGTTCTGGTATCTGCGGCGCTGGGATCTCTCTATATTCAGACCCTTGCCATGCTATTGGTCCTTTTGGTGTATCATGTCTTTTTCAGTACGTTTGAAATATATGACCCTGTGATGGCGTATGGCGCGTTTCTTGCGGCTTGGTTTTCGGGCTGTGCGATCGGCATGGCGCTCTATGCGCTAAAGCCATGGGCGCCTGCATTTGTGAATATTTTTCAAATGATTATACAAAGGGCAAATATGATCGCGTCAGGCAAAATGTTTGTCGCCAATTCGTTGCCGCCTAGTATGCTTCAAATGTTCGACTGGAACCCTCTCTTTCACTGTATCGATCAAGCGCGTGGATTTACCTTTATAAACTACTACCCAAGAAACAGTGATTTTTTCTATCCTATCCTGGTGTCTATCGTTTTGCTGATGATTGGATTACTGGTAGAATATTACACTCGAAAGCACGCGTCATCCAGCTGGTCAGCAACAAGTTGATCTCTCACATGCGTTTTTATGCGGTGTAATAGAATTTTTGTTCTTTATTGCGCTTGAAGCTGCATTTGTTGGTCATTATATGCCACTCAGTTATTGCAGGCACACGCCTGTGTAGCGCCGTTTAGTCCACTGCCATAATGGGGTGGCTGAGTTTTATCGCCTGAATTCATGAGGGATTTTTGAAATGGCCAAAGTAATCGGTATCGATCTTGGAACGACAAATAGCTGTATCGCGATTATGGATGGATCGCAGCCTCGCGTTATTGAAAACGCTGAAGGCGCGCGCACGACGCCATCAATTGTCGCGTTCACAGAGGAAGAGCGCCTTGTTGGGCAGCCTGCAAAACGCCAAGCTGTAACCAACCCAGACAACACGATTTTCGGTGTTAAGCGTTTGAT
>WTIQ01000303.1 GCA_011525185.1 Paracoccaceae bacterium
GCCGTAGACCGTGCGCATTTGACCGGGCCAACTGTCTTTGATGCATAAAACGCCCTCTGCTTCGGTCGAGGTTATTTCCTCTCCGCTGCTGGGATCCAAAATAACGGGCTCTACGCCAAAGAAGGGCGTTGTCGCTGAGCCAGGTTTGGTCGCTGTTGCACCTGGCAGGGGGGTAAGCAAGTGACCGCCTGTTTCGGTTTGCCACCATGTATCGACAATCGGACGGGTGCCTTTTCCGACCACGTCATTATACCATTGCCATGCTTCGGGGTTAATCGGTTCCCCCACTGTTCCAAGCAGTTTCAAAGAGCTGAGATCGCACTGTTCAACAAATTCATTTCCAAGTCCCATAAGCGCACGGATCGCTGTTGGGGCTGTGTAGAACTGGTTGACTTTGTGCTTTTCGCATACCTGCCAAAACCGGCTTGCATCTGGATAGGTTGGAACGCCTTCAAACATGAGCGTTGTTGCGCCATTGGCAAGAGGTCCATAGACGATGTAGCTATGTCCTGTGACCCAGCCGACGTCGGCTGTACACCAAAATACGTCTCCATCGTGGTAGTCAAATGTGTATTGGTGCGTCATGGAGGCGTAGACGATGTAGCCGCCCGTGGTGTGTAAAACGCCCTTGGGTTTTCCTGTCGAGCCTGAGGTGTAGAGAATAAAAAGCGGGTCTTCTGCATTCATCTCTTCAGGTTTGCAGTCGCTGGAGACCTCTGCCATCAGGCTCGTGTAGGAGTGATCGCGGCCTGCTTTCATGCCTACATCACCATTTGTGCGCTCAACCACAAGCGTTTGGACGTCGCCAGAAATCTCCATGGCTTTGTCAACGTTGGCCTTAAGCGGGGTGACGCGGCCGCCACGGGGGGCTTCATCTGCGGTAACCACAAGGGCCGCGCCGCAATCTTCTACGCGGCTTGCCAGCGCTTCTGGGGAAAATCCGCCGAAGACGATGGAATGGACCGCACCGATACGGGCACAGGCCAGCATCGCATAGGCGGCCTCTGGGATCATCGGCATATATAGGACAACGCGATCCCCTTTTTTCACACCCAATGATTTATAGACATTGGCGAGTTTGCACACTTGTTCGTGGAGCTCGCCGTATGAAATGGCCTTGCTCTCCTCGGGGTTATCACCCTCCCAGAGGATTGCTGTTTGGTCGCGCCGTGTGTCAAGATGACGGTCAACGCAGTTGGCGGCAACGTTCAATGTACCATCCTCAAACCATTTGATCGACACATCTGGATGTGCGTAAGAAACGTTTTTCACCTTGGTAAAAGGTTTCATCCAATCCACACGTTTCCCATGTTCCGACCAAAATGCCTCTGGGTTCGATACAGATGCCGAATACATCTGATCATAGCCAGCGGTATCGACATGAGCGTTTTGCGCAAACTCTGTGGAGGGTGGAAAGGTTGTGTCAGTCATGTTCACTTCTCTAGTTCAGGTGTTGAGCGCCAAAGCTTTGGCAGTTTTCGGGCTAAGTTCAAAATTCACTTTGTCATAGTTTTTGACATTCTGGCGCATCCATTCAAGCCATTTCGCTAAGCTTGGCGCTGTTTTCATACATTTATGTCCCTCTGGCGTGACGGCAAAATGCGAGATAATTGGTCCAAGGAACAGATCCGCAAGAGTGAGTGCTTCGCCAGCGAGCGGCCCTGTGCGTGCGGCGGCTTCATTTAAACAAGAAACGATACGCTCCACATCAGGTATAGCTTTGTTGATTTTTGCTTCATCCGGAGGCTCGCCTTTTATTACTTCGCGCTCGATACGTTCGCGAATAATCACATGGCCGATTGTACCAATAACGTAGTCACTATAGGAACTTATAGATTGCAACATCTTAGCCCGCCCGAGAGTGGATTTGGGCTGCAATGCTGGCCCCTCGAACATTTCATCGATATAGGTGGTAATCGCCAAGGTTTCATAGAGTGTCACATCAGCGTGCCGCATGGCGGGTATACGGTTGAACGGGTGCAAGCTGCGATACTCTGATGATCTAAAATTTACGGTTTCCAGCGTATAGTTTACCCCCTTTGCTTCGCAGGCCAAAAGAACCGTGCGCACGAAAGGTGAAGCGGCTGCGCCGAAAATTGTTAAAGGGGTCACCAGATTATCCTTTGTGCTCAAAGAGCGCCAGACCATGGCCCGTTGCGTGCCGCCAACGCCGAATTTAAATCAGATAGCCAGATATTCCTCACGCAGCTCTTTGTTGTCCAGTACTTCTTTAGCACTGCCATCGAAAACAACGCTGCCCGTATCCAGGATCACTGAGCGATCCGCGAGGTTGAGGGCGCGTACTGCGTTTTGCTCTACGATGATTGTAGTAATGCCCTGCTCTTTGATCACTTGCAGTGTCTTTTCGATCTCATCCACGATCACTGGGGCGAGGCCCTCATAGGGTTCATCGAGCAACAGCAATTTAATATCGCGCGCCAAGGCCCGGGCAATGGAAAGCATTTGTTGCTCCCCTCCAGAGAGGGTCACACCCTCCTGTTTGCGTCGTTCCCCGAGGCGAGGAAACAGAGCATAAATGCGATCAAGCCCCCAGCCGATGGGCTCGGCGATTTGGGCAAGTTGCAAATTTTCCTCGACGGTGAGGCCTGAGATGATCCGGCGATCTTCGGGGACAAGCCCGACGCCGCAGACTGCGGCTTCATGGCTTTTCATCTTGTGAAGGGGCTGATGATCGAGCCAGATTTCGCCGCGCTGGACATTTGGCGCATCAAGGCGGGCAAGGCTGCGAAGCGTCGATGTCTTGCCCGCGCCATTGCGTCCTAAAAGGGCGAGAATTTCGCCCTCATGCACATTCAGGCTTACGCCCTGAACGATGTAGCTTTCCCCATAATAGGAGTGAATGTCATGCACCGAGAGGTAGGCAGGGGCATGGCTGTCAATGGCGAGATTACCAGTCATTCGTATTCTCCTTAATGGCTTTCACCGAGGTAAGCTTCTTTGACTTTCGGGTGACCTTTGATCTGGTCGGGCACGTCTTCGACGAGCGGTGTGCCTTGGGCCAAAACAGTAATGCGATCTGCAAGAGAAAAGACCACATGCATATCATGTTCGATGATAGCAATTGTGATATCGCGCTCGTTCTTAATCTCGTTGAGGAGATCGATGGTATTGTTGGTGTCTGCCCGCGCCATGCCTGCTGTTGGCTCATCTAAAAGAAGCAAGCGGGGATTTTGGCTCAGGCACATGCCAATTTCGAGGCGTCGTTTGTCCCCGCGCGAAAGCGAGGCGGCATTCATATGCCGTTTGCTCAGCATATTCATTTCCTCAAGCATCTGATCAGCGGCTTCAACCACGTCGGTTTCGTGCATGAAATTCGACAGCGCATCAAGGTGAAAGGCGCCGTCCCGTGTGGCGAAAATGGGGATCATCATATTTTCCAATACCGTCAGATCACCAAAGATTTCGGGTGTTTGAAAGACGCGAGAAATCCCCATTTGATTGATCTCATGAGGCGAACGCCCGAGCACTGACTTACCATCAAACATCACGCTACCGCTATCTGGTATCAATTTGCCGATCAAGCAATTCAGCAGCGTTGATTTACCTGCGCCATTGGGTCCAATGATTGCGTGGCAGGTGTTTTCCTTGACGCTCAGGTTTACCTC
>WTIQ01000108.1 GCA_011525185.1 Paracoccaceae bacterium
GATCATCACACAGCACTCCGGCGAATAGCTCTAAAACCGCAGTACAGAAAATATCCGAAAAAGGCGAGCCACATCACGCCAATAAGACGGGTCAAGGCTCCTTGCCCCAAAAAGCCACCCAAAAGACCGTAGATCAACAAAAGCGGACCCGTTGCAAGAAAGGACCAAAACAAAGCTATTCTCACTTGCGGACCGCAGGCTTTCGCCCCCAACAGGGACATGACGAGCGTTAGAAGCCCTCCCAAAGCATAGAACAAAATCGGAGCCACAAAAATCCAACCAAACAAAGCGCCTCCAAGCATCATATCAAGGGGTTGCTCGGTGAGGTGAGATTGCCGCGCCAAATCAGGCCATCGGGAAATAAACGCAAGCGCGCATCCTGTCGCCAAAAATCCGAGGGCCGTTTTTTCGGCATGCTCTTGTTGCGTCAGGCGATCGAAAAAGGCCTGTGGCCGTCGATAGCTGTCCCAGATATTTTGAACGAGCGCCATTAACCGCTCCTGCGCTCCAACCAGCCTTCAATCGCGGTTACTAAGATCTCAGCGATATGAGCATCCTCAATTTCTTCAACGGCCTCTGCCAGAAACGCCAGTGTCAAAAGATTTGTCGCCGTTTTGTGCGGCACGCCGCGTGCACGCAGATAAAACAAAGCATCCTCATCAATCGCCCCTGATGTTGAGCCATGTGAACAGGCAACATCATCTGCATAGATCTCGAGCTCTGGCTTGGCTAAAAACTGGCTATCCTCATCCAAAAGCAAGGCTTGCGAGATTTGGTACCCATCGGTCTTTTGCGCCCCGTCTTTGACAAGGATTTTGCCCTGAAACACGCCTGTAGCCCCATTACGCAGGACCTTTTTAAAGACCTGACGGCTTTCCCCGCGCAAGGCATCATGAGTCACAAACACTGTATCGTCATTGTGAAACCCCCTGTCGCCGACGCTGGCTCCTGCCACATGCGCTATAGCGTCATCGCCGTTAATCTCAACGACCGTTTCATGACGGGTCAAGGCCCCATTCATTGTTAGAGAAAATGACTTTAACTGACTTTGTGAACTAAGGCGCGCAAAAACATGAGAGACAGAAAGACGCTCGGCGTCTCGCCCAAGGCTTCGAATATGGTTGAGCGAAGCCCCCTCCCCCAAGTCGACCTCCATCACAATATTTGCACGCGCCCCAACGGGGCCGGTTTCCAGCACTGTCACCGATGCGCCTGCATCAATTTTTATGGTATGATGCAAGAGCGCGTCAGACTGCGCTGAGGTGCCACGTTTGTAAATCAGATTTATCGGCCTTTGGACCTCGCCCTTTACATGGAGCAGTATGCCTTGCTCGGCAACCGCGGTGTTATACTGGGCAAGTGTGCGGGGAACTGGAGTTTGCCCCTTTGCCTCTAGCGTACCATAGAGCGAGCCTGCCCAATGAATATCCACGTCCTTCACATCTGAGAGCATTTCAAGATCAAAGCTTTCATCTTCAGCCACGTCGGATTGCGCGGCGTCAAAAATGCCATCGACAAAGACAAGCTTTAAAACATCCAGATCAGCAAAGAGCTCGCCATTATCTTCTTCCAGATGACTCACAGATGGTGTTGTGGTTTGAGTTAGGCTCTGGGGACGGGTATATTTCCAATACTCATCACGCGGCTGTGGCAAGCCCTGTTGCAACACCCCATCAGCGGCTCTGAGCCGCGCAGAGGCACTCCAGCCCTCCGTGATCAGGGCCGTTTTATCGATGGACAACTCTGCTCTTGCAGGGGAAGGATTAGCGTTGCTCATCCTGCAACACCTTCCAAAAGATCGACATAGCCGTTGTTCTCAACCTCTAATGCCAGCTCTGGCCCGCCTGTTTTGATAATACGTCCATCCGCCATGATATGGACAACATCTGGTTTGATGTGATCGAGCAAACGCTGGTAGTGGGTAATCACAAGAAACCCTCGCCCCTCATCGCGCAGCGCATTCACACCCTGCGCAACCAGTTTCATCGCATCCACGTCCAACCCGCTGTCTGTTTCATCCAAGATACACATACGCGGCTCAAGCATGGCCATTTGCAAAATCTCGTTACGTTTCTTTTCTCCACCTGAAAAGCCCACATTAACGGGACGTTTCAACATATCCGCATCAATTTTCAGATCTTTTGCCTTTGCGCGGACCACTTTGAGAAATTCTGTTGCAGACATTTCCTCTTGCCCACGCGCTTTTCTCTGTGCGTTCACGGCTGTGCGCAAGAACGTCATATTACCAACGCCTGGAATTTCGACGGGATATTGAAACGCAAGAAAGAGACCTGCTGCCGCGCGCTCTTCGGGTTCCATATCCAAAATATCATCCCCCGCAAGGCTGGCTGAACCATCCGTCACCTCATAGCCATCACGACCCGAAAGGACATAAGACAGCGTTGACTTGCCAGAGCCGTTTGGCCCCATGATCGCATGCACCTTACCAGCCTCAACTGTGAGATCCACGCCCTTGAGAATTTGTTTCTCTTCTTCTTCAAGTTTGACGTGTAGATTTTTGATTTCTAACATTTATTTTCCTTTTCTTCAGCAGCTCCAAAGCAGCTGGTATATTCCTATTTAGATCACAACAGCGGTACCGCTGATCGACACCATGAGCATCGATTGCCCCACGACTTCGTAATCAAGATCAACCCCGACAACGGCATTTCCCCCGATCTCACGCGCGCGCTCTTGAATTTCCCGCGTCGCTTCTTCGCGCGCATCAGCCAGTTTGCTCTCATAAACGCCAGAGCGCCCTCCGATGAAGTCCGTCACAGAAGCCACCAAGTCACGCATCACATTTGCCCCCATGATGACTTCTCCTACAACCAGACCGCGATACTCTTTGATTGCGTGCCCCTCAATTGTCGGTGTTGTGGTAATAATCATGACGTTTATCCCTTTTTGGACGATATCCATTCTTGGTGCAGATAAGCAGTCAAGGCGGCTGAACGATCAGAGCGCAGCCTCTCAAAGCAGCTTGTTATCAGCCCACACTTCCCTCTAACGAAATTGCGACCAGCTGTTGGGCCTCCATGGCAAATTCCATAGGCAGGGCTTGAAGCACGTCTTTACAAAACCCATTCACCACGAGAGCAACAGCTTCTTCCTCGTCCATACCGCGTTGGCGGCAATAAAAGAGTTGTTCATCGTCCACTTTTGACGTGGTCGCCTCATGTTCGACTCGGGAAGAATTGTTTTTCACCTCGATGTAGGGCACCGTATGTGCCCCGCATTTATCTCCGATTAAAAGGCTGTCACACTGGGTATAGTTGCGGCTGTTCTTGGCCTTGGGATGCATCGAAACCAGCCCACGATAGGTATTTTGTGCGACACCTGCCGAAATCCCCTTAGAGACGATGCGTGACTTAGTGTTTTTGCCAAGGTGAACCATTTTGGTGCCCGTATCCGCCTGTTGGTGATTGTTGGCAATGGCAATCGAATAGAACTCGCCCTGCGTCTCATCCCCGCGCAAGATGCAAGACGGGTATTTCCACGTGACCGCTGAGCCCGTTTCCACCTGCGTCCACATCACCCGCGCTCGCTCCCCACGACAGTCTGCACGTTTGGTCACAAAGTTATAGATACCCCCGTTTCCATTTTCATCACCTGGAAACCACT
>WTIQ01000244.1 GCA_011525185.1 Paracoccaceae bacterium
GTCTTTTCCAATTACTCAACAATGCCGTTACGTGAAGCTCGCGAGAGTTTCGAGAGAGAGTATTTGACCGCGCAAATCAAACGCTATTCAGGAAACATAAGCAAAACGGCGCAATTTGTTGGCATGGAGCGAAGTGCTTTGCATCGCAAGTTAAAGTCATTGGGCATTTCAACGTCTTCCCGAGGGGACGAGTAAAGCGTTAATTTTTCAAAGCCAAAAATCAGGAATTGACCCGACCTTCGCTATCTGTCATTTTTGGACGTCATGATCGGATGATCAAAAGGACGTCTTATGAAGGTCATTATCTGTGGCGCTGGCCAAGTTGGGTGGCAAATTGGTCGCCATTTGTCGGGTGAGAAAAACGACGTCACGATTGTTGACAACAACCCTGATCTTGTGCGTCGAGCAACCGAAACGCTGGATGTACAGGGGCTAACTGGCTTTGCCTCATATCCTGATGTGCTCACGCAGGCGGGAGCAAGAGATGCGGATATGATTATCGCAGCGACCCATTCTGATGAGGTCAATATGGTGACCTGTCAGATCGCACATTCGGTATTCGATATTCCACGCAAGATCGCTCGGTTGCGCAGTCAGTCTTATCTAAACGCTATTTACTCAGACATTTATCGGCGAGATCACATGCCGATTGATGTGGTGATCAGCCCAGAGCGCGAAGTTGCCGAAACGGTTCTCAAGCGCCTGTCTGCAGGCTCTGCTTTTGATACAGAGACATTTCTTGATGAACAGGCGCAGCTTTTGGGCTTGCGCCTTGATGAGAGCTGTCCTGTGCTGCATACGCCATTGCGTCAGTTGACAGACTTGTTTTCCACGTTACGCAGTATTGTACTCGGAATTCGCCGCGATAAAGTGCTCTTTACTCCAAACTCGGGTGACCAACTGTTTGCAGGCGATGAGATTTACATAATGAGCCATGTCGAGGATGGCGCTCGCACGCTTGAGATTTTTGGTAAAGCAAAAGCGAAGCAGGATCGGGTAGTGTTGATCGGGGCAGGGCACGTCGGTCTTTCAATTGCAAAAACGCTTGAGGCTCAAACCAATAGAATTCGCGCTAAAGTCATAGAGAAAGACAGGACAATCGCAGAAGGGGCAGCTAATGAGCTGGAGAAAACGATTGTCTTACATGGTGACGGGCTTGACGAGGGGCTTTTAGAAGAAGCCAACATTTCCAAATCTGATGTCATACTCGCTGTTACAGATGATGATAAAACCAATATGTTGGCAGCCGTTCGGGCCAAGACACTCGGCTGTTCCCGTTCAATTGTCTTGATCAATGACCCGTCGCTTATTCCTTTGATCGGTGCAATGGGCATCGATAGTTATATAAATCCTCGATCGACAACTGTGAGTTCGATCTTACGTCATATCCGTCACGGGCGAGTGAAAGATGTGTATTCCATCGGCGATGCAGAGGCAGAGATCATAGAAGCGGAGGTCCTCTCCACCTCTCCGATTTCGGGTCAAAAAATATCCGATATCGAGTTTCCGGAAAGTGTTCTTATTGGCGGCATCCTGAAATCAGGGGTCATGCAAAAACCAACGGGATCAACGCGCATTGAAGAAGGCGATATCATTGCGTTTTTCGTTCTTTCAAAAGACATAGTCGAAATGGAGCGCCTCTTGCAGGTGTCCATCGACTTTTTCTGATAATGATCTGGCATTTTTCCAAACTACCCATCTTGCTGCAAATGTTTTGGGTTGGTGCTTTACTAATGTGGATTCCAGCGATCCATGGCACAATTGTGGGAAACTTTGACGAGGCGCGCAATTTTTTCTATGGTGGTCTCTTAGGGCTTTTCTTTGTCTACATGCTCGCACTCGCTCAATCCAATCGAACGGCGATCGCTTCTCGCTTTCAATTATTGATTATGCTGGTGCTCGGGTATGTTTTTTTACCGATTTATTTGACCCTCCCTCATTATTTTAGTATCGGCACAACACGCTTTACGACGGCCTATTTGGACATGGTGAGCGCCTTCACAACAACTGGGTTTGTCGTGTTTGAACCCTATCGCCTGAACGAGACGTTGCATCTTTGGCGCGCGAGTGTTGGATGGTTTGGTGGAGCCATAGTTTGGGTCTCAGCCCTGAGTGTGCTGGCCCCAGAAGGGTTCAGCGGGGGGGAAACGAGAGACACGAAACCCATAGGCTCTCTTGGTGAGCGTACAACGATCGACCGACATGCAGCCCTTCAACGCAATATAAGAGCTTTTATACCCTTTTATTTTGGTTTTACGTTGATGTTGTGGGTGGCTTTAACGAGCTTATCTGTCGCGCCCTTTGAGGGATTTATAATTGCCCTTTCCGTGCTCTCAACGAGCGGCATCGTTGGGCAATTCGATCTGACAAGCCTTACTCCGTCCGTCCCCGTTGAAGCTCTAATTTTTTTCTTTCTATGCCTTGCACTTTACAGAAGACGCGGATTGGAAAAAAGAGAGCAATTAAGTCTTTCGACGATCAGGCGCTCTGATGAAGTGCAGCTGGCATTTTATCTGATCGTCAGTTTCACGGCACTATTGATCACATTCCAAGCTCTCAACAGTTTTGAGCGTTCAGAGGGGGGCAATATTTTTGACTTTTCTATCGCCATTTGGTCAAATATCTTTACGCTCACATCATTCTTAACAACACTTGGATGGGTGTCTGCCTATTCGGACATGGTGCAGGTCTGGGGAGGGGTGTCGGTCCCCGCCATGATTTTATTAGGATTGGCTCTGATCGGAGGCGGGGCCGCGACGACAGCGGGCGGAATTAAGTTGGCTCGCATTTACGCTCTTTATGCCAATGCGTTACACGAAACAGGACGATTGTTGCATCCCTCAGCTGTTGGATATTCTGTAAATCATGCATCCACCAAACGGCGACAAGACGCGTTTAGGGCTTGGGTCTTTTTCATGCTGTTTATCATCACCATGTCGCTCGTAACTCTTGGCCTCGCTTTGGCTGGGCTCAGTTTTGAAGCAGCACTTGTGGGCGCCATTAGTGCGATGAGCACAACGGGCCCGCTGATATCCGTATTTGAAAATGCTCAAATCAACTTTACGTCGCTGAATTGGTTTGGCAGTTCCGTTTTTGGCATTGCGATGATTTTGGGACGGTTGGAAGTTCTCGTGCTTTTAAGTCTCTTTAATATGCAGATGTGGCAGAGGTGAAGTTGCCTATAGACGATTGCATTTAGTTATGCTTCTATAGCGCCATGGGGAATGAGTTTACGCTCTCCTAAATCGGTGCCTAGAACAATAAAAGGTAAAAAGATGGCTTCTGATCGTCAAAATCTTCAAGATGCTTTTCTCAATCACGTCAGAAAGGCTAAGATTCCTGTGACGGTGTTCTTAATCAACGGGGTGAAACTGCAAGGTGTAATCACTTGGTTTGACAACTTTTGTATTTTACTACGTCGGGATGGTCAGTCCCAGCTGGTTTACAAACATGCAATTTCAACGATTATGCCAGCTCAGAATGTGTCGCTTTACGAAGGCGAAGAGAGCAGTTGAGTGGAGACGAACGGGAACAGTTTACCCGTACGTGGCTCATACATCCGGACTTAAAGCTTAAATCTGCGAAGCGGAGCGCTCAAAGCGCTTACGAAGAGGCC
>WTIQ01000008.1 GCA_011525185.1 Paracoccaceae bacterium
ATCCCGTACAGGCCGCGTTGTTTGCACTCTCTGGCGCGGCTAGGCCCTTGACCGAGCCTTTGCCAAATTGCTCTTGCTCGTCTTTGGGGGCGATATTGCGCTCGACTGCATAGCCCAGAAAGCTTGCAATTGTTGCCCCAGCCCCTGGCAGTACGCCGATTAAAAAGCCTTGAATAGATTGGCGTCCAATAACGGGTGCGATGGATTTCGCCTCTGCGCGGCTGATACGCAACTCCTTGATCTCACTTCCCGTCCCTTTGGTTTTCGAGCGGCTTGGATCAAGCACTAAAAACAAAGCCTCTGGCAGAGCAAACATTGCCATGGCCAAGGTTATGAACCCAAAGCCCGATTGCAAATCCATAATGCCCATCGTAAAGCGCGGCAGATTGTAAAGCGCACCTTCTCCAATCGTTGCCATAATCAGGCCCAGAATCGTCATCAAAAGCGCTTTTCCTACCTGACCCGATCCTGCAAAAGCGGCAATTGCCGATAGGCCTACCACCATAAGAGCAAAATATTCAGCAGAGTGAAACAGCAAGGCCACGCTCGCCAAAGCAGGCGCAAAAATCATCAAAAGAATAGCGCCGATGCTGCCCCCTGCAAAAGAGGCGATCGCTGCCACAGTGAGTGCTTTGCCCGCCTTCCCATCCCGGGCCATGGGGTATCCATCAAAGCTTGAGGCCACAGTCGAGGCCACGCCGGGCGCATTAATGAGAATGGAGGAAGTGGAGCCGCCAAAGATGGCACCATAATAGACCCCAGCCAACAAGATCAGCGCAGCCGACGGGTCACCCAGCGTAATCGCAACGGGGATCATAATCGCAATAATGGACATAGGACCAAGCCCTGGCAACATGCCGATAAACGTCCCGATCAAGCACCCCCCGATCACCATCATGATATTCGTGAGTGAAAAAGCGGTGCTCAGCCCAAGTAATAGACCCTCAATCATATCGCCCCCCTACCCCAAAAACCACGGATATGGCCGCAAGAATATCCCCAAGACTTCCTGCACAAGATACCAAACCCCATAGGTCGCAAGCGCACAGAACGCCCCAAGCATTAAGAAATTTCGTTCCCCCAAAATAATGGCCGATAGTGACAAAAATCCAAACGTTGCGCCCAGAAATCCAAAGGGGCGCAAAAGCAAGGCATAGGCCACCATCAGCCCCAAAAGAATGAGCGCCTGTCCCAGCTTGTACTCATGCAAGCGGCGGTAATCTATATCCACAGCATCGCTGGTTGTGTCACTTTTTTCAAATCCCAAAACAATCCAAAGCGCCACGGCGATGCCCAACACGGCGAGGACTTTGGGAAAGGTACTTGGCCAAATCGGACTGCGCCGCATAAAGGGCGGAAGGCTCGCATCCATCGTAAAAAATGCAGCATATCCATAAAAGAGACATATCACGAGGATAATGAGCGCAATCCAGCGATCCAGTGCCATACCTTACCTTTCTTTATAATTTGGCCTCATCACAAGGATGAGGCCAAACGCATAATTCTCAGGGTCATCCGTTGGATTAGAGAAAGCCGAGCTTTTTCATCAGATCACCAATGGCTTTTTCTTGCTCCTCAAGGAAACTGCCAAAAGCGGCACCTGAATTATGAATATTCACCCAACCATTGCGGCTGCGCACAGCTTCCCACTCAGGAGTGTCATACATCTTGGTCAGGGCGGCTTGGTAAGCTGCTAACTTATCCGCAGGCAGGCCCGGCGCTGCAAAAAACCCGCGCCAATTGACAAAATTGGTATCAATACCCTGCTCTTTCATCGTAGGCGCATCGGCATAGGCATCCACTCGTGCATCCGAGGTCACACCCAGAATTTTAACTTCTCCTGCTTGAGCAAGGGCAACAGCTTCGGAAAAGCCTGTTGAGAGAGCCGCAATTTCACCCGAAAGCAAAGCCGCCATGGCCTTACCACCCGCATCATAGGCAACATATTTGACGTTCAACGCATCTTTGCCCGCGGCTTCCATCACCATTGCCGCCACAAGATGGTCCATACCGCCCGGCACCGAGCCGCCCCCGATCGCTGTACCACTAGGATCTGAGTCATAGGCGGCAATTAAATCCGCCATGGAATTCAAAGGACTGTCTTTTCCAACAACAAGAGCTGCATAATCACCGATTGTTCCTGCAACCAGCGTTAAATCCCGAAAATTATGGGGGAAGACACCAGTGAGAGAGCGAATAACAATCGGTGTCGAATTGACCATAAGGGTCCCATGCTGACTATCGGCATTCTCAATAAGATACCCGATGGCTTTACCGCCACCTCCGCCCGACATATT
Organism: Paracoccaceae bacterium; assembly: GCA_011525185.1. Lineage (GTDB taxonomy): Bacteria > Pseudomonadota > Alphaproteobacteria > Rhodobacterales > Rhodobacteraceae > LFER01. Next base: position 2,298 of record WTIQ01000008.1, read on the forward strand.
TTCATAAGAGGCCGACCCAACAAGCCCAGCGCCTGTGAGCGCCTCTCCTGTTCCGCGCGTGGTTCCATCCCAACCGCCCCCAGCACCGCCTGGAATGAGGAAATGGATACTATCGACAACTTGATGACCACCCGCGAAAACTGGTGCTCCAAGTGATAGAACCGTTGCGGCAGCAACAACCGCGCGGCGCGTAAATTTGAGTTTTGACATATTAATCTCCCGTTGACGTGGTCTGTTAGCGCAAACCATCACTGGCACTATGCCTTTTTTTCATGTGACGTCAAAATATAATTATGAAAACATCTGCATAACATTGCTACCATTTAGGAATATGGCCCGCGCGGGCTGGTGGCGTAATTAAGCGCAGTGTTTGGGCTTTTTTTTCTATCACGCAAAAATCATTTATAATTTTTTTACCCCCGCAGTGATCCAACTGCCTCCCTTTTGCGTATCTCTGATACATAGTTTCCCTTCTATGTTGGCTGGGGTTGCTCCCTAATCAGCACACGGTGGCCAAGGTTAGCCACCAATTATCAGCCGGGCTTTGCGCCCGGCTCTTTTATTTTAGCCCATGCACGTCCCTTAAGTGCTCCACCAATGTCTTTATTTCACTGCGCAGGTGCAAAGATTGTTTTGCGTCAAAAAGGCTAAAGACGCACTTTCTTTGTGGCTCTTCACGTCGGTGCCATGTCAGCCCGTTTAGGATGGACAGCACATCCTCACCGAGAACCTGAGGAATTCTTTGTCCGCTCAAGATCGCCCAAAATCCGGTCCAAAGTCGTGCAACAGTCCAAGGATTATACCCGCCCCCTCCCGTCAGCAAAATGCGATCTGCATAGTCCAAAAGACGATTAAGAACAGACCACAACGCATTATTCGTCAAATTTAAACGCGATAATGGATCACCTCTGAGGGCATCTGCCCCCCCTTGAATCACAATCGCCTGAGGCTGGAAGCGATCAAGCATGGGTTGGATCAATCGCTCAAAAACGTGAATAAATTCTGCATCATGAGTGTTGCGTGGGAGCGGTATGTTCAAGAGATGATCGCGTGCATTTGCCTCTATCTGCCCCGTAAATGGCCAACGCTTTGCCTCATGCGTAGAAACCATCAAGATATCTCTATCCCCCTTGAAGACGGCCTCGACCCCATCACAATGATGCGCATCGATATCCACATAGGCAATGCGCTCAATTTCTAAAGCACGCAACCGGCGGATCGCAAAAACCAAATCATTTAGGAAACAAAATCCATTTGCACGATCTGCCATGCCATGATGCAAACCTCCCCCGAGGGCATAGGCC
>WTIQ01000389.1 GCA_011525185.1 Paracoccaceae bacterium
CTCATAAACCAACTGAGCGTCCGCAGCCACTACAGACATATTCTCAACCTCTCTTACCGAAGGCTATTTTTCCCAAGGACTCTTTTGAAAATATTTACAAAAAACGGCTTTTTGCGTCACAATCGATTTGAATTAAGCGTACTTAATTTGCTTCAATTGGGGCTTATTTTTTGCGGTAAGCCATTTCGGTCACGACTTTTTCCATCGTGATCGATTTTAAGTCAAAAAAGGGCATTTATTGTTTGTCTCTCGCTATGTCTTGTAAAAAAATAAAAAGCAAAACTCTGCTAATAATGCGTGATTTCTTTATGTTATTTTGAACATATCGGCCTGAATTACGGGATATAAATACGCAAAACTATATTTAAAAGGTAAATGTTTAGAAATCGTTATGACGTGAGTTTCGCCATAGTGCGCGCCCATTGCTTCACATATGCCCAGAGTGGGCAAAAAAACAAAAAATCGATTCGCGCGCAGAGAGTGTGCAATTTAGCGACATATTTCAGAGGCGTAATTCCAAGCTTGCGTAAACCCTATAAGTGAAACGGTGTTGGTCTTTATCGGCATGTTGGGTAAGTTGAACGCCGTATATCGATAGGTTAATTCGACCTTTCCTTTCAATTCTTCGATCAAATTTGGCGCAAGTAAATCGATCATTTTGCCATCAACTTTAGCGACCACATTTTGCTGTTCGTATTTTGAAGTTTTCCCATCGTCATAAAGGTTGCTGGAAAAAACCCATTGCTCGCCAGCTCTATCCCACTCACTAAAATCCGCGATTTTTCCGTTATCAATTGTCCCCGCAGAAGTGAGAGCGCGTTTGTTCACATAAAATCTGATGTTCCAATCTATATATACTTCTGCCAGAAGCCTCGTTGCGGGAATCCATGGAACGTTTTGAACACTGCAACTCACCACATTGGGATCGAAATCATCGGCACTCTTTAGTACAAGCCAATGCCCAAACTCCCTTTCTTCAAGAGTGGTGCTTGAGAAGGCAGATGAAGCCAGTGACATGAACAAAAGCGACATATAAGCTTTGTCATTGCTCAAAATCTCCTAGCTCTTGTGATACTCTCATCGGTGGTTTTAATCCAAATTTTTTCAAGATCAAACAATTGCTAAGATGCAATATTGGCAACAAGGGCTGTCAAATAAAAGATGTTAAAAAACATCACGATTTGAGATATGTCCCGAGAACACGCTTTCTGGCCCATAGGCCTTCAGTTTAGACATAATGGAATTTGCGGTTTTCAACTCGTAGGAAAAAATCGTTTCGATTTCTTCTCTCGTCACGACCGTGGTTTTGGGTACATATGGCTGATCTTCAACGGCTGCATTCTTGCGCTCAAGCACCATTTTCTCGATTTTTGTCGAAAAGAAGCTCATATTGGCACCTAAATGTCGAACCAGCTTGGTACCCAAGGTAAGGGATGCGGTGTCTAAGGCACCAAGCCGGCTCAACCCCTCGCGACTGTGTCGCGGCAGTGGTATAAACCACTTGCAGTCAATTCCGTTATCGATATTTGTATCGAATTGAGATAATAACTGCATTATCGTATTCGGATGGAGTGGTAGAAAAAAAGAAAGGGCGCTCATACCCTTTTGGTCATGAACGCCATCAAGTTTGTCAGGAAATTTTCAAAAATAATTAAGGCTTTAGCGCCTTATCCTTTTTGCAGAACGCGATTCCCAAGCGTCTCTGCGATCTGCACGGCGTTTAAAGCTGCGCCCTTTCTAAGATTATCGGAGACACACCAAAGGTTGATCCCATTTTCAACGGTGCTGTCTTGGCGGATACGGCTGATAAAGGTGGCGTAATCCCCAGCGGCCTCTACAGGGGTAACGTATCCCCCATCCTCTCTTTTATCCACGACCATCAGTCCAGGAGCTTCTCTCAAGATGTCGCGTGCTTCATCTTCGTCCAGAAAATCCTCAAATTCGATGTTAATCGCTTCTGAATGGCCCACAAAGACAGGCACGCGCACACAGGTCGCTGTGACTTTGATTGATTTATCAACGATCTTTTTGGTTTCGGCCACCATCTTCCATTCTTCTTTGGTCGATCCATCATCTAAAAATTTATCGATGTGTGGGATAACATTAAAGGCAATTTGCTTTGTGAATTTATCGGGTGATTTGTCATCCGTTGGATTATAAATTGATTTTGTCTGATCCCAAAGCTCATCCATACCATCTTTGCCAGCACCTGATACCGACTGATACGTACTCACAACCACCCTCTTGATGGGTACACGATCGTGCAGGGGTTTGAGAGCCACAACCATTTGAGCGGTGGAGCAATTTGGATTGGCAATGATATTTTTGTTTTTGTACTCATGCACATCCTGAGGATTCACTTCAGGCACCACCAGTGGGACGTCGGGGTCGTAGCGATAAAGTGAGCTGTTATCGATGACAACACAGCCTGCCGCTGCTGCCTTAGGGGCATAGGTCTTAGTGGCATCTGAGCCAATCGCAAATAAAGCAATATCCCAACCTTTGAAATCAAACGTATCCAGATCTTGGGTCTTAAGTGTCTTATCTCCAAAGCTGACTTCCGTTCCCAGCGAACGACGGCTCGCGAGTGCTGCAATTTCATCTACAGGAAACTCACGCTCGGCCAGAATATTCAACATTTCTCGACCGACGTTACCAGTTGCGCCCGCAACTACAACTTTGTACCCCATGTCACTACCTTTCCATTGTTCAAACGACAATTCGCTTGAAGCAGCTCGCGATATAGTCATTGTTCCAAAGACAAACAACTCTAAACCGCTGGTAAGTCCGATTTTATCAGAGCGATCTTCAGTTTAACTTTTTCGCAGAGTCTTTGATGTCAGAGTATTGTCCAGAAGGGCGATAGCGCCATAAATATTCTGGTAGAATAGCCTCAAGGCTGGCGGGCTCTATGCCCAAGTCTTCAAAGCCTAGATATTGGCCCGATACCACATTGTCTTTTGCAAGATTTTTTATTTGATCGCGGGTCACTACCGCGTTTTTCAAAAGTCCGAGGCTTACGGTCTGCAAGGTATCAAAGCCAAGGGCCATCATACGACCTGCAAAGAACGGCACATTAACGATAATGGACGAGCGCTTGACGATATCAAGCATTTGGCTCATTAAATCCCGAAAGCTTGCAACATCTGGCCCGCCCAGTTCGTAAATACCACCTTGGGCCGTTCCCATCACCCCCGCAACCGCGGCTTTTGCAACGTCATCCACATAAACAGGTTGAAAGCGTGTGTCTGATCCAATCAAAGGCAGGAATGGTGAGAGCTTTGTCATTGCCGCAAAACGATTGAAAAACTGATCTTCGGCGCCGAAAATGACGGAAGGGCGCAAAATCATCGCATTGGGAATATGTTCTAAAACCGCTGCTTCGCCTTTCGCTTTGGTCACGCTATACTCGCTTTGCGATGTCACATCGGCTCCGATTGCAGACATTTGCACGAAGCGCTCTATTCCTTGCGCTTTCGCAAGGCGGGCGATGCGAGCGGCTCCGTCTGCTTGCGTTGCGGCAAAGGTGTTTTTGCCATCCTCCGCCAATATCCCGACGCAGTTCACAACAGCATCAGCGCCCTGTAAGGCGTCACGCAT
>WTIQ01000247.1 GCA_011525185.1 Paracoccaceae bacterium
GGATGGGCACAATTGAGGGTGCACACCGTATCCGGCGTGGCTTGGGCAAAGCCGAAGCAAGCCGAAGCCAGCGCAACGAGGGTGATGACCATCTTCATGCGCTCAAGGTAGGAGTCTTCTGACAATCCGACCAACCGTGCACACGATGCCCAACCCATCGGCCTCCACCTCTACACCTTGACTTCTGACTCAGCGAACCAGCATGATCGTGCCGGTCAGACGCTCGAAATCCTCGCACAGACCAGTCGCCTCGATCATGTACACGAAGAGGTCGTTCATGTGGGACAAACCGTCGCCCCTCGGACTGCCGTTCCAGTACCGCTCCATGTCGTCGGTTTCGAACATGAGTTCGCCCCAGCGATTGGTGATCGTCAGATGGAAGGTCTCGACCCCCGCTCCTTCCACACGCCAGCCGTCATTGAACCCGTCATTGCCCGGCGTGAAGGCGTTGGGAGCGTAGAGGGTCAGCCCCTCCTCGACAGACAGGACCTCGGTCGCGATGTCTGTGCACCCGTCCAAATTGGTCAGCTCGACTTCGATCAGGTAAAGTCCGGGCTCGTCATAGCGGTGCACATGGCGCCGGACTCCCAGGGAATCATCCCCAAAGGTGTCCACCCCCTCGCCATCGCCGAAATCGAAGCGCCGCAGGAGCACCTCGTTGTCTCCGGTCTCCTCGATGGTCACCTCCAGGTCCGGGCCACAGCCTTGCAGGGGATTGACCTGAAGGTCTGGATGCGGCATGCGCGTCTGCTCCACCTCCACGGAAGCCTCGATTGCACAACCATTGCCGTCGACCACAGCCACCGTGTAGGTTCCGGCTCCCAATCCGTCCAGCCGCTGATTCAGAGCATTCACTGTCATCGATTCGCCCGCCCCTTCCGGCCAGACGAGACTGCAGGGTGGAACCCCGCACAGGTAGGTCGCATCGATGCCACCATTGCCGGTCTCACAGCTGTCCATACGACCCTCGAGCTGGAGGGTTGGAGGCGGCGGGGCGAACAGGGTCACGCTGTCCGTGGCGGTGCACCCGTTGGCATCCTCCACTTGCACGAGGTAGCTCCCGACTCCGAGCCCATACAAGGGCATCATGTCCTCCCCTTCCAACGCAAGGCTGGAATAGCCCCCGACTCCGCCGGTGATGGCCCCAATCTGGATGGCGCCATCGGATAGGCCCGGACAGCTCACCGGATATCCGCTGTACTGGTTGAGCGGTGCGGCGGCAAACTCAACCGGCTCAGGCGCCACCAATGCCGCCCAAGCGGTGTCACTGCACCCGAGGTAGTCGAACACCACCGCCTCCAGCACACCGGTCCCCAACCCTTCGATCGTGGCCTCATCCTCGCTGAGGACCTGCCCATTCAGGGTCCATTGCCATTGGTAATTGGGATGGGAAGACCCGCCGCTCGCAGTACCCTCGGCTCCGCCATCCTCGTTCTCGGGACAACTGACCTCGAATCCGTTGTAGTCCTCCAACTCCAGCGCCTCCAGTTGCACCTCGTGGACGAAAAGCGGGATGATGCAATACTCATCCGAGGAATCGCAGACGCTCCGCAGGGTCATGGTGTAATCACCCGGCACGTTGAAGACGTAGCTAATCGTGTCTGACGCTCCAGGAAACTGGATGCCATTGGGAATTTCTGGCCCTTCCAGTTCCCACTCCTGGAAACAGGTGAGCCCGACCTGGGTGGTGTTGTAGAATTCCACCGGCTCGCCCACACAGACCTGGTTGGTGCTCCACTCGAACAGCGGCTCCGTGTAGCACACTTGGCACTGGTAGGTGTCCAGCGGCTCGATTTCGTTTACCTGATGGGCCAAACTGGAGGCGGACATGGCGATATCCGTTGCCGATCCCGCCTCGACGGGGTCCACCCCGACATCCTCTGACTGGAGCAGGACAGACGCCGACTGGCAGTTGACATGGCCAACCGTATCCGTTCGGATGAAGAGGGGGTCCATGCTGTCGTCCCCGTTCCCGAAGACACCGGAACTGGTGTACGCACTGATGGTGAAGCCATCAGCCTGGTCAAACCGGACGCCGATGCCCTTGTCCCGGGAATTGCCTCCGTAGGTCTGGGCCCAATCCAGTTCCCCGTCGGAATCGATGTGGAACATGAGCACGTCACGCTCTCCCATGTTCTCCGTGAGCTGGTCGGGTGCCTCGTCCACGCTCATCGGGAAGCCCGACGTGTTCCCAACGATGGCTACACCGGTCGACGTCCGCGTCAAATCCCGACTTTGGTCTCCACCATTGCTTCCAAACGCCTTGGACCAGATGGGTTCCCCATCGTCGAGGTCCAACTGCATCACGAGGATGTTCTCCGCAGCCATGCTGCCCAGCGTGGTCGGGCTGGTCACATAGGCCACGCCTTCTGCCTCATCGACCAACGCGTTGCACCCCCAGCTCGTGTGGTCCTCGTCATTGAAACCGCCCCCATACCGCCTCATCCAGACCGGCTCCCCCTCGTCATCCACCCGAGCGACATCCACATCGCGACCGACCCCTACCTCGTTGGCGACGAACAGCATGTCGCCATTGGACAACTCGGAGAGACTGAGCGGCATATCGTGAAAGCCCTCATAGCGCTTGGCCCACAGCACGAGACCATCCTCGTCCACCTTGAAGATTACCGGGCGGCCGGACTGCCGGCCGATGGCCGCATAGCCTCCATCCGCCAGGGGGATCGCATCGAAGACCCAATCCACAGCGGGATAGGTATGATACCACTCCGCCTGTCCCTCGGCATCAAGCTTCAACAACAAGCCAGAGCTGCCGTGCCCCCCGATGATGAACCCGCCATCCGGCGTGGCCTCGATGGACCGCCCCCCCTCGCTCGCGCCCGTGCCAAACAGCCGGAACCAGATCCGATTGCCACAGGCATCCACCTTGTAGACATAGATGTCACAGCTGCCAGCGCTCCCGTTTCCCTCGTGCTGTCCGGTGGCGATGAAGCCCCCATCCTCCGTGGTCGTCAGGGCCAATCCACCCTGCATGCCGCCGTAATTGTACCGGCGCAGGAACGTCCGGTCAATGCCCTCTTGGGCACCGGCCTGGACCGTGAGGACCATGGCGAGGACGGACAACAGGATCCTCATGGCGCGGGTTGGGCTGGAACGGTGGACAGGGTGTCGTACCGGATGAACTCCACCTGCCGGGCTTCATAGCCGATGAGCACCAACCTGTCCGTGATGGCGTGCTGGCCTGTCAGCGAATCCACGGGCAGTGCAAACTCCACCGTGCTGGCCTGCGGGTCGTGTTGTACCCAATGGGCACCCCGATCCTCGAGGTAACCCAAGAACATGGGCGTCAAGAATGGACACATGAACCCCCTCGCGGCCATGGACACCTCCACATGCAAGGTCGGCTCCTCCGAAACAACCGGCGGAACGGCCAAAAGCCGAATCAGACTGACGACAAACAGGGGGTTCCAGAGCATGACAAGCGAGTTGGGCTCCGCAAGATGCGGGTTTCTTCCCCCCTTGTCAAGTACTGGTCCGCGGCTGACTGTTCAACCGGAATGAGCTGAAAGGCGCAGGGGAGAACGAAAAACGACCCCCGTGAGGAGGTCGTTTCGATGTCGGGACAGCAGGAC
>WTIQ01000109.1 GCA_011525185.1 Paracoccaceae bacterium
CCGTAGTGGTCATGGCAGAGAGCTTAAAGACCCCTGTGATTGTTATTGAAGACGCGCAAAATGGCCCCACACAGATCGGGACAATCGCGACCGAGAATGCACAGTCACTTGCGATGCGTGGGTTTTTGAACCGTATTTCTTCAGGGCGCATCGCAAAATTTGTAAAAGCCGACCCCTCAACATCTCATCCAGATATAAGTTCACAAACACCCACCAAATTCACACCCCATGTGGTGCAAGGACAGGGTGATCTTGATACTGAACAATATTCCCCACTGCATTACGCCCAAGAGTTGCCGCTTGAAATTCTCAGCCGGCGCAAAGACAGCGACGGTCATAATTTTCTCTCCCGAGAAGATATCGCAGCCGCCTATCGCCTGCGCGAAGATTTTAAATTGGCAATCCACATCGCAGACCACAAAATTCCTTGGGAAGAGTTCATTCTCAAAGCGCATGAAGATGATGACAGGCGCTTTTCGCCGCTGGATCCCTTGGACAGAACCGCCTTTGCACTTAAAACGCTCGGAAGAGGCTTAGGGGACATCACGCTAAGATGCTGCTGCAATGATGAAGGAATCGAAACAGCAGAAAAAGATCTAGGATGGGCTGCACGCTCTGGAAAAATTGTTTTGCGCATTGCACTGCAACGGCTGCACATTCATTACGAAACGGTCTACGGCAAGGGCGGCGGATTGATCGGCTAATGACATAGGTCACGCTTTATCGGCCGCATCATGGGCAGCAACCAAAACTTTCGCAATTGATGACAAATTAGAACCAAGCGGCGAGGTCGTGCGATAGATAAGACCCACAGTTCTTTTGGGACGCGTTTTACTAAATCGCTGGATATCCACATTGGCAGCACGTTTTTCAATGCCGACCGCCATTTGAGGGATAAGTGTCAGCCCAAGGCCACTGCTCACCATTTGCACCAATGTTGTCAGTGAACTCCCTTCCATAAGTTTTAGCGGTGTGGGGTCTGAGATATTGCATACATCTAGCGCTTGATCGCGAAAACAATGCCCCTCCTGAAGCAACAACAGCCGCATTGTTTTTAAATGCTCAGGATCGGGGACAGGCAAATGGGCATCCGATTTGGGTCTCACAAGCACAAACTCTTCTTCAAAAAGCGGTATTTCCGCAAGATCAGGCTCAGAGATTGGCAATGCAACAATAGCTGCATCGATACGGCCTTCGCTTAAAGCTTCGATCAAAACCGCGGTCATCGCCTCTTCAAAGCGCAGCTGAAGCGTTTTCATAGACTGTGAGAGAGCGGCAATAGCCTGCGGCAAGAAATACGGCGCTATTGTTGGAATAATTCCCAAACGCAAAGCTCCAACAGCTTCCTTATCCGCAGCACGCATGAGATCATTCATATCCTCAACCTGCGCAACAATAGCCCGCGCCCGTTCAAGTATCAGCTCTCCAAACGCAGTAATTATAAGGGGTCGTGTCCCCTTCTCGATGAGCGCTTGATGAAACTCGTCTTCTAAATTTTTTATTTGCATCGAAAGTGCGGGTTGAGACACAGAACACCGATGAGCTGCGGCGCTAAAGCTCTGCGTCTCTGCAAGGGCTATGAAATAATTTAGCTGCTTGAGCGTTACGTTTATCATAAGAATTGCTTATCATATTTATCAGAAAAAGAAAGTTTAACTAATCATCACGCTTTGGTAGTGTTGATCAGACTCATCTTGGGTTGGTCTGTACTTTTAATATTTCTCAGCGACAGGCCACTGGAATTTTAACCGACGACAGGAGCATTCAATGCGTGATAATGTAAGCGGATGCCCAGTGATGCATGGGGCCACAACCTCAGCAAAAACGGGCACAACAAATGGTCAATGGTGGCCGAACCAACTCAACGTAAATATTCTGCGTCAACACGATCGTAAGTCAAACCCGATGGGCGACGAATTTAGCTATGCGGAAGCGTTCAAAGAGCTGGATTACGACGCGCTGAAAAAAGACCTCACAGCGCTGATGACAGACAGCCAAGAGTGGTGGCCTGCTGATTATGGTCACTATGGACCCTTTATGATCCGCATGGCTTGGCATGCAGCGGGAACCTACCGCACGGGTGACGGGCGCGGCGGTGGTCGCATGGGCGATCAGCGTTTTGCACCACTCAATTCATGGCCCGACAATGGAAACTTGGACAAAGCCCGTCGTCTTTTGTGGCCTGTCAAACAAAAGTATGGCAACAAAATTTCTTGGGCTGATTTGTTCTTACTTGCGGGGAACGTGGCTATTGAGAGCATGGGCGGAAAAACCTTTGGCTTTGGTGCAGGCCGCCCTGATACATGGCACCCGTCTGAAGATATTTATTGGGGCGTTGAAACGGAATGGCTTGCAGACAAACGGTATGAAGACACCCGCCAATCTTTGGAAAACCCTCTTGCCGCGGTGCAAATGGGTTTGATTTATGTCAATCCAGAAGGCCCCAACGGTAACCCTGATCCGCAACTGAGTGGCCAAGACGTGCGCGAAACCTTTGGCCGCATGGGCATGAACGATGAAGAGACCGTTGCACTTGTTGCAGGGGGGCATACCTTTGGGAAGGCACATGGCGCTGGCGATCCTGGTCTGGTTGGTCCAGAACCTGAAGGCGCGCCGATTGAGAACATGGGCTTTGGCTGGATGAATTCTCATGGCAGCGGCAAAGGGGTTGATACTACCACAAGCGGCATTGAAGGCCCATGGACGGCAAATCCGACACAATGGGACAATGGCTACTTTGACGTTTTGTTCAAATATGACTGGGAGCTGACAAAATCCCCCGCGGGTGCAAATATCTGGACGCCTGTCAATATCGCCGATGAAGATATGGCGCCCGAAGTGGATGGGTCAGGAAACAAAGTCAACTTGATGATGACAACTGCCGATATGGCAATGATCAAAGACCCTGAGTATCGCAAAGTCTCTGAGCGTTTTCGCAAGAACCCCGAAGAAATGGCGGATGCCTTTGCGCGGGCGTGGTTTAAACTGCTGCATCGCGATATGGGACCAAAGGCGCTCTACCTTGGCCCAGAAGTGCCCGAAGAGGACTTAATCTGGCAAGATCCAATCCCAGCAGGTAACGCAGACTATAATGTCGCCGCGCTCAAGGCTGATATTGCAGCGAGTGGCCTAAGCCAAGCTGAAATGATCGAGACCGCTTGGGCGTCAGCCTCAACCTTCCGCTGCACCGATATGCGCGGCGGCGCGAATGGCGCTCGTATTCGCCTTGCCCCTCAAAAAGACTGGGAGGCAAACAAGCCCGAACAGCTCGCCAAAGTGCTCGACACTTTAACGCCGCTTGCCGCTCAGCATGGGGCGAGCGTGGCTGATACCATTGTCTTGGCCGGTAATGTTGGCCTTGAAATGGCAGGTGCAGGTGACGTTCCGTTTACGGCTGGTCGAGGGGATGCGCTCGAAGAGCAAACAGACCCTGAGAGCTTTGATGTGCTCGAGCCCGTCGCAGATGGTTTCCGCAATTACCTCAAAACTGAACTAAGCGTTGCCCCAGAAGAAATGCTTTTGGACAAAGCACATCTGCTCGGCCTCACCGCGCCCGAAATGACCGTTTTGGTTGGCGGTTTGCGCG
>WTIQ01000337.1 GCA_011525185.1 Paracoccaceae bacterium
GTATTTGAGATGCTCGTCCCTGAGCAGGCTGAAAACTACAATTCATCCACAGACAAAAGCATAGATTCCATTGAAGCACTGTTGCAATGGGAAGACTTTGGCTGGCCCACTTTTGAGCTTTATGAGCCTATTTTCTCCGCCCTTGGCACCAGCCATGTTTACGGCGCGGGCCTTCCTCGTCAAGACTTGGGTGAGGCGTTTCAAAACGGTATAGTCGCAAGCTTTGGACAAGACGCAGACATCTTCGGTCTGACCCAGCCGCTCGCCCCACAGGAACAGAAAAAAAGAGAAGCTTTGCAGGCGCGCGCGCATTGCGATGCTATGCCAAGCGATATGCTGCCAGCCATGGTTGACATCCAGCGCTTGCGTGATGCGCGACTTGCCCAAGTCGCTCTGGAAGCACTCGAGACAAAAGGCGCTCCCGTGGTGGTTATCACTGGAAACGGACACGCACGAAAAGATTGGGCAATCCCAGTTTATATTGCAAAAGCGGCCCCTTCTGTTTCTGTCCATGTCATCGGGCAAACCGAAGAGAACGTGACACTTGACGGAGACTTCGATGAAATACGCACTGCGCCGTCCATTAGACGCCCTGATCCCTGCCTTGCATTCAAATAGGCTCCCCATGCAGTGCTGGCCCCTTGCAGTGCAAGAACGGAACGCATAGTCTCTGCCTAGCCGATAAAACAGGTGCTTTACGATGAAACCTCCCCACATCCTGTTAGTTATTTCTGGTGGCATTGCCGCTTACAAATCACTTGAATTGATCCGTAGGTTGCGGACGATGGGCTATGACGTCACTCCCGTTATGACCAAAGCCGCCGAAGAATTTGTCACGCCGCTCTCCGTCTCTGCCCTTGCAGGGAGAAAAGTCTACCAAGATCTTTTTGATTTGACGTCCGAGGCGGAGATGGGACATATCGAATTGTCGCGCAGCGCTGACCTTCTCGTCGTCGCTCCTGCAAGTGCTGATCTCATGGCAAAAATGGCAACAGGGCTTGCTAATGATTTGGCCTCAACCCTGCTTCTGGCAACCGATACGCCCGTGATGATTGCCCCTGCCATGAATGTACGGATGTGGACACATCCAGCCACACAGCGCAATATCAAGGCTTTAAAGAATGATGGAATTGAATTTATTGGGCCAGCTCACGGCGATATGGCGTGTGGAGAGCATGGGCCAGGCCGCATGACGGAACCTGAGGAGATCGCAAGTGCAATCGAACAAAAACTGACCGCGCTTGGCGCTGAAAAAATGCTCGCGGGGCGGCATATCCTTGTTACGTCAGGCCCAACTCATGAGCCCATTGATCCAGTGCGCTATATCGCCAATCGATCATCTGGTGCCCAGGGCAGTGCGATTGCAAATGCCTTGATAGCACAAGGGGCAGAGGTCACATTTATAACTGGACCCGCAGAGGCCCCCGCCCCAATTGGCGCACGCATCGTAGAAATTCAATCGGCACAAGAGATGCACGACGCAGTTCACGCCGCACTGCCAGTCGATGCCGCTATTTTTGCAGCCGCTGTTGCCGACTGGAGGGTGAAAGACGCCGCAAGTGAAAAAATCAAAAAGCAAGCTGGCGAGAGCCCCAGTCTCACCTTCACAGAAAATCCTGATATTTTAGCCTCGGTCTCAGCACTTGATGAACAGCGCCCGCCCCTTGTCATTGGCTTTGCGGCAGAAACAGAAAATGTCATCGAAAATGCAACGGCCAAACGCCTGCGCAAAGGATGCGATTGGATTATCGCAAATGATGTCTCACCTGACACTGGCATTATGGGGGGGCACAAAAACACTGTCACCGTAATCACTGATGATGGCGCTGTGTCTTGGGAGAAGATGAGCAAGAAGGCCGTTGCTGCGCGGCTAGCGCAAGACATTGCGCAGCACTTACAAGGGTGTGATGATCGTGATTAAAGTTCTCATGCGCTGGAACGAGGGAGCAGACACAGGCTTTGACCTGCCAAGCTATGAAACCGATGGCGCGGCGGGTGTCGACCTAAGGGCCAATTTTGACTTCCAACACCGCAATACAGGCGTCACTCTCGATGGAGGAGAGCGCGTGTTGATCCCAACAGGCCTCTCACTTGCGCTTCCCGAAGGCTATGAGGCACAAATCAGACCGCGTTCTGGTCTGGCTCTCAAGCATGGGATAACAGTTCTGAACAGTCCAGGAACAATCGACAGTGATTATCGTGGGCCCATTGGTATCATTTTATTCAACAGTTCACGCATAGCTTTTCACATCGACCACGGCGAACGCATTGCTCAAATGGTGATTGCCCCCGTCGTGCACGCCGATTTTAGCCTCAGCACATCTCTAGACGAGACACAGCGCGGTCAGGGTGGATTTGGATCAACGGGTGTGACGTAATGTTTGCTCTGCTTATCTGTGCGCTCGTTTTTTATCTGGTCGGTCGCTACCTCGGACTGCCGCGCTCCATGCGTTTTACTTTACTGGGGCTTTTCTATGTGGCGATCCTAGGCGTGCACCTCATATTCCCTGATGGTCATCCCCTTCGACTGGCAACTGGTGAAAGCGCTGCACCTTGGGCAATCTTGGGCGGCTTTATCGTTCTCATCCTCGCCTACCGATATGTTCTGTCTTGGCTCAAACGTCGTGCAGAACCCCAAACAACGGGTGAAGCAGAGCTAACGCCTGACGCATTCAAATCCGAAGAGCTTGATCGCTATGCACGACACATTGTGCTGCGTGAGATCGGCGGCCCTGGGCAAATGGCCCTCAAAAAAGCGCGGGTTTTGGTAATCGGAGCAGGAGGGCTTGGGGCACCCGCACTTCAATACCTTGCCTCCTCTGGCGTCGGCATCATTGGGATAATCGATCATGATGTGGTCGAAAATGCCAATCTGCAAAGACAAGTCATCCATCAAGATGCCGCCATTGGAACGCCCAAAGTCTTTTCTGCTCAAGCCCAGCTAGAAGCGCAAAACCCTCATATCAAAATTCTCCCCTACAATCGCCGCTTTGAGGCCGACATCGCTGAAACGCTCTGTGCAGAATATGATATAATTCTCGATGGGAGTGATAATTTTGATACGCGCTATTTGGCCAATAAAACCGCTATCGCGCTTAAGAAACCGCTTGTCTTTGGCGCCCTGAGCCCTTGGGAGGGTCAAGTATCGGTGTTTGACCCCGCCACATCAGGCCCCTGTTATCAATGCATCTTTCCCGCCAAACCATCGGCTGATCTCGCCCCGACCTGTTCGGAGGCGGGTGTCTTTGCCCCGCTCCCCGGGATCATTGGCACCATGATGGCAGGCGAAGCCCTCAAGCTTCTCACGAGGGCAGGTTCTGTTCTTAGAGGGGAAATGATTATCTATGATGCTCTTTACTCAGAGATGCGCAAAATTAAAACATCACCACGCGCCGACTGCCCCATTTGCGGCGCAGGCCAAAGGTTAAATTAAAAGGAATTGTCATGACTAATATTCTGCTGTCCGACTGGAACACGCCATTCAATCTTGCGCCTTTTGACAAAATTGAGGACAAAGATTTTTCCCCAGCGCTTGATCTCGCATTAGAAGAAGATCGCCAAGCGACCCAAGCA
>WTIQ01000489.1 GCA_011525185.1 Paracoccaceae bacterium
GAGAATAGCTGGTTTTCAAAGCGGCCGCTTCATATCCTGCCATCGCTGTATCGTAACGCCGCGCCTCTCGATCCTCGGCGCTGAAATACTTCACGGTCTCATAGTTCAAAAGACTATCAATGGCCTTTTGGTTGGCATCGGTATCTTGTTCGTTCATTTTGCGGCGCAGTTTCACCCGCCACTCGGTGACAGCAAAGGTAAACCAGACATAAAAAACGATCGTAACCAGAATAATAGCAACATACCGCCAGTCTTCCAGCTGCCAAAAGATAAAGCCCGAGATTAAGACCAACTCCAAAATAAGCGGCCCGATTGAAAACAAAAGGAAGCGGAGCAAAAATTCCACGCCCTTTACCCCCCGTTCAATAATCCGTGACAGACCGCCTGTTTTGCGGGTAATGTGATAGCGCAATGACAATTCATGAATGTGCTGGAAGGTTTCGAGCGCAAGCTGGCGCAAAGCACGCTGAGCCACCTTTGCAAAGATAGCGTCTCGCAACTGTTGAAAGCCGTTTGTCGCAATCCGCGCCAAACCGTAAGCGACCGTCAGTCCTACCGCGCCCAAGACAAAGGACGGGATAACTTGCCCCTCCGCCAAGACATCAACAGCCCGCGCCTGTAAGAGAGGTGCAACCGCGGCAACCAGCTTGGACAGGCAAAGCGCCAAAAGCGCGAAAACCACACGGCTACGCAGATCAAAATTACCCTGTGGCCAAAGGTACGGACCCACCCGTTTGATGGTTTGCCAGCCTGATCTTTGTTCTTGTTCTGCAATATCATCAGACATGGGTTCTGCTCCCCGCACAGGCTCGCTCCTTTGGTAAACCTAATCGACGTCACGCATGTACAGAGACGTCACAGCAATGTCCACGCCTCAAAGGGCATCGAAACATTCACTCGTTTGGAAGTTGAAAGACTTGACCAGGGTAAATAAGATCAGGATTTCGAATCTTGTCTTTATTCGCTTCAAACACACGTACATAAAGAATACCCTGACCATAGCGCTCACGTGCCAAAGCCCATAGCGTATTGCCGGGCTGCACAGTGACAACGTTAATGCGCGCAGGCGTATCCGCCTGAGCCACATATCGTGCCAAATCTTCAACCCGTTCGCGTTTGAACGGCGTTTCAAGCCGCGAGGTCACGGCACCAGAGGCATCCAATTCATCCACCCGCAAGGTATAGATCCCTGCATCAATTTCGGACAATGCAGTGTTCCACTGGCCCAGCTCGTCCATAGCAGCTGTGGAAATGGGACGATTGTCGAGATAAATGCGTACAGATCCAGATGGGTTTCCACGACCAGCTAAGGCGACTTCTCCCTCTTCGTCGTAGGAGATTGTCTCAATATCGACCTGCTCGGGTGTTTTATTCTGGTCATCCGATTGCAGCACACTCACTCCTGTCTGATCCACCATAAGGACCAGAGGCTCACTTTCGTCCAAACCGTCCGTTTCGGACAGAGACGCCGCAGCATCGTTTGATGTACTTTCGCTGGCAGCGGTGTTTTCGGTGTCAGTGTTTTCGACAAGCTTTTCTTGTGTGCTCGCTGCCTCTGTCTCTGCTTCAGTCGTCTCAACTGATTGAGAGGGTGTTTCCTCGACCGCAACACTTTCAGTCTTGCTCGTCTCTGTCTCGACTACCGCTGTCTCGGCATCTGACGGCTCGAGCACTTCTGTTTTGGAGGCCTCCGTTTTCACCACCTCCGCATTCTCTTCCTCCGTATTCTCCTTCTCCAAGGCGTCAGCATTTTGCTCTTCAGTGGTCGCGGCTATTTCGGGCTGAGGTGCCGTTTGCTCAGCTTCATTTTCAGAGGTAGGAAGTGCTGCTACAGTGAGACTTGTTTGCGCATCAGAGTTTTGATCATCCGGTGTCTCCGTCTCTTGCTCCACCACTTCAGTCTTGATTTCCGCTTCATCTGAAGTGGTCGCATCTGCCTCAGTCACAGCCGTGTCTTCTGAAGTATTTTTTACCACCTCTTGCGCGGCAAGATCATTTTGGCCAGCCTCATCAGATGCAGGCGTGTCATTGGTCTGTTCTTTTGCTTCTTCTGCGTCTTCAGACAGTGCTGTTGTGTTATCTTCTGTGTTGTTTTCAACATCCGTCTCTAATACTGCCACCTCAACTGGCGCTTTTACAACAGTGGGCGAAATGATCACATCTTGCTCGGCAAAGAGCTCCACGCCATCGATCAGAGACACCAGCGAGAGAACGCGTACCACTTTTGCGCTTGGAATATCAAAGAAGAGCGCAAAGCTACCCGTCGCGTCAATCACAGTCTCTTGCACAGATTGATCGTCAATCAAAACCTGCAAAGTCGATTGGGACTGTGCAGTTCCAGCCAGAACGACGGCACCATCTTCGTCAATCCGAATTGTATCGATAACTGGACGCTGTGGTTCATCGACCTGTACGGTCTCTTCGGCAGGAGGCTCGGCCTCACTCTTCTCAACAGTCGAAGAAACCTCTGATTCTTCCGTCTCTTGGGCCTGCGGTTGCTCTGCGGGATCCAACTCAGCTACAGCCTGCGTTTCTGGCTGTGATTGCATGTATACGACCGCTCCGAATAGGCCGAGCAAGAGGATAACAATGACGATCAAGATGGATCCGGACTGCGCGTTTTTATTATTATTCATTTTGATCCTTTAGGGTTCCCCACAACCCTGTTGACATCTTTGATCAACTTAGCATCGTGCAGTTTCAAGGTCAAAGGTGATATATCTATGGATACAAATAATATTTACAGCAAAACCATCTGTGTTTTTTGTGGCTCACGCGCAGGCAACAAGCCAGCCTATGCGAAAGATGCCGCCTCTTTAGGGCGAGGTATGGCAGAGCGCAATTGGAGCCTCATCTATGGTGCAGGTGGGACAGGCATTATGGGAACGGTGGCAGAGGCTGTGCAACAAGAGAGCGGTCAAGTCGTCGGCGTTATTCCCCTACATCTTGTTGACGCAGAGGCGGGCAAAACAGATTTAAAACTCTCCATAAAAACCGAGAATATGCATGAGCGCAAAAAGGTCATGTTCACCAATTCTGATGCCATTATCCTTTTGCCAGGCGGCGTAGGATCGCTGGAGGAGTTTTTTGAAGTCCTCACTTGGGCGCAGCTCGATTTGCATAAAAAGCCAATTATCATTGTGAACGTTGACGGGTTTTGGGACCCTCTTTTGTCCTTAATTAATCACGTGATTGAACAGGGCTTTGCCGCACCTTCGCTCACATCGCTCTTTGTGATCCAAAAAAGCTCAGAAGATGCGCTCGCTTATTTAGAGAGCCGGTTTTCGTAAAACCCAGAGAGGCTATAGAGCACCAAAGCACACCAGATCAGAGGAAAACTGACAAAATGCCACTGACTGAGTGGCTCTGCAAAAATAATCGTTGCACAGACGAACTGAAGGCTGGGATTGATATATTGTAAAATTCCAGCCGTCGAAAGCGCTACAGTCTGTGTCCCGTATGAAAAGAGAATCAGCGGTAATGCCGTAAGCGGTCCAGAGAGCATCAACAAAAGAGTTGTTTTCACATCCATACCAAAAGCGCCTTGCTGCTCCATGTGAAAAG
>WTIQ01000316.1 GCA_011525185.1 Paracoccaceae bacterium
CAAAGCGGCCTGTTTCTTGCTGTTTCAAGTGTATAAAGCCGTAAGTTGGATCAAATCATGCAACGTCAGTCGGACATTAGTGAGATCAAAGGCGCCAATCAGGTTGGTCTCCGGCAGCAAAATGAAAAGTTGGTTCTGACGATTTTGCGCAGGCAGGGTCCTTTGCCCAAAGCGGAGATTGCGCGTCGTACGGGTCTCTCGGCGCAAACAACCTCTGTCATCATGCGCGCGCTTGAACAGGACGGATTTTTAGAAAAATGCGAAAAGGTCCGCGGCAAAATTGGCCAACCGTCGATCCCGATGCGACTTTCTTCTCAAGGGGCCTATTTCTTTGGACTAAAAGTTGGACGTCGAAGCAGTGAGATTGTACTTGCGAACTTTGTCGGAGAGATCGTCGCACAGCGGCAGCGAACTCATAAATACCCAACTCCCCATACTACGATGGAATTTGCGCAAAAGAGCATTGCTGATATCCGAGATGAGATGGATCAGGTCGCGTGGGCCCGCATCGCAGGCCTTGGAATTGCCGCACCCTATTTCCTTTGGGAATGGGCAGAAAGCATTGGGGTTGATCCAGCGGAAATGGAGAGCTGGCGGACCTGTGACCTGAAGAAAGAGTTGGGGCAGCATTATGATTTCCCCACTTTTTTGGGAAATGATGCTTCTTGCGCCTGTGGCGCTGAGCTTGTTTTTGGAACCTCCGAGATGACGTCAGAGTGTTTGTATCTCTATTTCGGTTATTTCATTGGTGGGGGAGTGGTAATCAATGGCAAACTATTCACGGGTAGCTTTGGAAATGCAGGTGCGCTCGGACCCTTGCCAGTCTATGATGCCTCTGGCCCCGCGCGCCAGCTTGTTGATGTGGCCTCACTTGGCGGGCTTGAGCGTCGTTTAGTGAGACTTGGTTTACCAGCGGGTGTGATCTGGGAAAATGCGGATCATTGGAATATTCACGCTGATATTATCGAGGATTGGCTTAACGATATTATTCCAGCAACAGCCTATGCAGTGAAATCCGCGATATCGATTATCGACTTTCCCCGCGTCATCATCGATGGTTCGATGCCTCGTTCGGTCTTGGACAAAATTGTATCTGGTGTTTCAGAGACTTTGAAGGCGGAAGTCTCGTCGGGCTTGATTATACCAGATGTCCATGTTGGAAGCTTAGGTCGCAAAGCCCGTCCGCTCGGAGCAGCTAGCCTGCCACTCGCGCAGCGATATCTTGTGGGAATATAAACTAAACGTTTCAAATGCACCTTTGTGAATTTGTTATTGAATTATGTGATCCGTCTGGTGATAACTAACCAACTGAAAAGGGAGATTTGGCATGCGAACGAAAGCAGCAGTTGCATTAGAGGCGGGAAAGCCTCTTGAGGTTATGGAGGTCGAGCTCGAAGGCCCGCGCGCGGGAGAAGTTCTTGTGGAAATTAAGGCGACGGGTTTATGTCATACGGACGAATTTACCCGTTCTGGAGATGATCCAGAGGGTATCTTTCCTGCTATTTTGGGACATGAAGGCGCTGGCGTCGTGATTGAGATTGGCGAAGGTGTCACAAGCCTTGAGGTTGGAGATCACGTCATTCCCCTTTACACGCCAGAGTGTCGGGAGTGTGACTATTGTTTGAACCCAAAGACAAATCTGTGTCAGGCGATTCGCTCAACGCAGGGGCAAGGCCTTTTGCCAGATGGATCAACACGTTTTTCTATGCTTGATGGGACGCCCATTCATCATTACATGGGCTGCTCGACATTTGCCAATCACACAGTTGTTCCCGAAATTGCTTTGGCAAAAGTGAGAAAAGACGCTCCCTTTGATAAAATCTGTTACATCGGCTGTGGTGTAACCACGGGCATCGGGGCGGTTATCAACACGGCCAAAGTCGAAATTGGCAGCCGCGCTATTGTGTTTGGTCTTGGTGGTATTGGGCTGAATGTTATCCAAGGTCTGCGTTTGGCAGGGGCCGATCAAATCGTTGGTGTTGATCTCAATGATGACAAGGCCGAGATGGGTGTCAAATTCGGAATGACAGATTTTGTAAATCCCTCCAGAGTCGAAGGTGATATGGTTGCCCATCTTGTGGAGCTCACTGGCGGTGGTGCGGACTACACGTTTGATGCGACAGGAAATGTGAATGTCATGCGCACCGCACTTGAGGCGGCCCACAAAGGATGGGGCGAAAGCATTATTATCGGGGTGGCTCCTGCGGGAGCGGAGATCAGCACGCGCCCGTTCCAGCTGGTGACGGGTCGCGTCTGGCGTGGAACGGCCTTTGGCGGTGCTTCAGGTCGTACTGATGTTCCAAAGATTGTAGACTGGTACATGGATGGAAAAATTGAAATCGATCCAATGATCACTCACAAACTGACCCTTGACGAAATCAACGAGGGTTTCCATTTGATGCATGAAGGTAAATCAATTCGAGCTGTAGTGGAGTTCTAAAATGTCTGCGTCTGCCCCCGAGGTTCATAGTTATTTTGACGAAGCGACAAATACGGCCTGTTATATCCTAAAAGATCCAAATTCATCGTCTTGTGCGATTATTGACTCGGTTCTTGACTTTGATATGGCCGCGGGGCGGACGCATACAGCGCATGCTGATATGCTCATTTCTGAGATCAGAAAAAATGATTGGTCACTGGAATGGATTGTTGAAACCCATGTGCACGCAGATCATTTATCAGCAGCGCCATATTTGGCGCGCGAGCTTGGTGGCAAAATTGCCATCGGTTCTAACATTGATGCGGTTCAAAAAGTTTTTGGGAAAGTGTTCAATGCGGGTACCGAATTCCAGATGGATGGAAGCCAGTTTGACAGGCTTTTAGATGATGGGGATCGGTTTGATGTCGGGGGTTTAGAGGTTTCGGTTATACATACGCCTGGTCACACGCCGGCCTGTGTGACCTATGTCGTTGGCGATGCGGCCTTTATTGGCGACACTCTCTTTATGCCAGATTTTGGGACGGCCCGCGCTGATTTCCCAGGGGGGTCAGCGACGGATTTATATAAATCGATTCAAAAAATTCTGTCGCTTCCCGATGAGACGCGGCTCTTTTTGTGTCACGATTACAAAGCGCCAGGGCGTGATGAATTTTGCTGGCAGACAACCGTTGCAGAGCAAAAAGCGCGAAATATCCATGTGGGGGGAGGCAAAACAGAAGAAGAGTTTGTGTCTTTTCGCACAGAACGCGATGCGCAGCTTGGAATGCCTAAGCTCATTATTCCATCGATCCAAGTCAACATGAGGGCGGGCCAAATGCCCCCAGCCGAGGATGATGGTGGCGTTTATTTGAAAGTCCCAATCAACCGCCTCTGACCATTTGAGAGCATGTTCCACCAAGCGGCTTATGTTTGTTGGTTCGAAGAGCCAGCACATTAATACGTAGGTGCGTGTCAAGCGCCTCTGGATGGCATGCTCTAGCGGCTGTTTTGCCCTTATGCATTGCTCAATGGGATAAGAGCGCGACTTTTTCGGTGTGAAATAAATTTAAAATTTTGCCAAACCTTACGTTTTTAGTATAAATAATAGTCAAATCGATAAAATAAATGTAGGCAGGTG
>WTIQ01000455.1 GCA_011525185.1 Paracoccaceae bacterium
CCGATCTCCAATACGATGATTCGGTCTGCCTCCTGTGGCGGCTCCTAAAGCAACAACCAGCTCATTTTCCGCAGGCGCATCGTAAATCGAAAACTGGACGGTGAGATAATGAGAGCGGCGACCTGTATCGTGCTTGTCCATCAGGGGAATGTTTATCTGCGAATTGGCTGGACCGCGCGTGTTGGTAAAACCAAGATAGCTTTTAGCGCCCACCGCTTCGCGGTAAAAATTGCCGTATTGAAGCGTGTGAATAAGGGCGGAAGCGTGCTCCCACTCACAATTTGCCCCTGCAACACAGGCCTTGCCATAGGCCTCGATGGCATCGCCTGAGCCTGCCAGCGCGATGAGCCGATCTGTCAACATTTTGCCCAAAGGCGGGGCAAGCCGTTGTATTTCGGGGGAGAGGTCCTCCACATATCCCTGTCCTGCCCAAGGGTTGGCAAGAACTGCTGCAACACCGATCATTCTGAGCGGCGGCGTCGCCGCACGTTCACCTTCACGATGGATGTCTTCATCAAATGTGACCACTTTTCTAAGCTCTGGAAACATGTCTTCTCCTTACTGACTGGATTTTTTCTTGCCCGAAACGGTTTGCACCATGCCGTGGGTTTCATTGCCGTGGTAGACGCCAAAACTCCCATGACGATGCTCCTCTGCATATCGTGCGAGGGCGGATCGCTCCGCCTTATCTTGCACCCGATCCAGTGGGAGATTAGACAAAGGGAAATAGGCATAGCCCTCCGCAGCCTCTCCTTGCACTGAACCATGGTAAAAAATGCCGTGGGATTTTTCAGCCTCATCGTTGAAGACGGCATATAAAAAGTCGATGTCAACGCGCAAACCATTTTGCGCAAGATTTCTTTGTAACCCCATCAGGGAGATGTCCTCTTTCGGAGCATAAGGCACCGTTAATCTCCCCTCTGGCTGTTGTGCCAAAAGAATGTGACTGCCCTTTGAGACGATACATCCAAGCTTGACGCGGCCCTGCTCCAAAACAGCGTCTAGCAAAGGTTGCTCTTGGCCCAAGTCAAAATAATTGCCGCGGAAATATCCAAGGGGCGTTCCGTCAAAACGGGCAAAATGCTCGATCTTTCCAATCAAAATTACATGATCGCCCGCATCTACAAATTGATGCGGCAGACATTCAAAATGGGCGAGACTGCCAGAAATTAAGGGCGCTTGAGTTTTACCACTCTGCCAATCGACAAGATCAAACTTATTCGCCGCTTGCGAGGCAAAAAGACCAGAGACTTCGCGCTGTGTATCACTGAGGATGTTCACTGCAAAAGAAGAGGCCTCTTGAAACACCTCTAGGCTATGGGCTGATTTTGCGATGCAAATCAACAAAAGCGGCGGCTCAAGAGAGACCGATGTGAAGGAATTTGCTGTAAAGCCACGCGGCGTGCCATCGCTTTGACGCACACTCACTACAGTCACACCCGTTGCAAAGCTGCCAAGTGCAGAGCGTAACTCACGCGGATCAAATGTCATATCTGCGCTCCCCCCGTTTCACCAAGCACATAATCACTCTTTGACAAAAAGCCCATAATGGCACTATTGACCGCCTCGCTGTCCTCTGCCAGTGCCATGTGGCGCAAGCGGGGAAGAATGACCAGCTCTGAGCCTTGGATTTCACTGGCAATCGCGCGTGACATGTCTGGGCTGTTGCCAAAATCCTCTTCCGCCGTCAAAACCAAGGTGGGACATTCAATGGGCGGATTTGGTGCCACCAGTTCATCGACGCCGCTGGCCAAAACCTCATAGACATGATGATACCAAGCAGGATTGTTGGAGGTCACCCACTCCCGCACCAGCGACATCATTTCAGGGTGCGCGGCTTGGTAGTCTTGGCTAAACCAGCGCTCTAACGCCGCACCTACCGTCGACGATGGACCCTCGTGGCGGGCTTGCACCACGCGCTTTTCAATTGCCGCCTGAGCCTCCTCACTTCGCCTGTGCGCAGAATTTAATATCGCCAAGCGCTGAACGCGTTCAGGGTGATCCATAGCGGCGCGGCGTACAATCATACCCCCCAAGGAAAACCCGATCCAAGTTGCCCGCTCAACCCCCAAATGGTCCAAAAGGTTAAGCGCCTGAAAGACAAACCCCGATAAGGAGGGTTTCTCCCCTGACCGCTCAGCGCTTTTGCCATGCCAATTGAGATCATAGGTCACAACATGGTAGCGTTCCTGCAAGGCGGGCACCTGCCATTGCCACATGTCTTTATTCAATCCAAGACCATGAACACACAACAGCGTCGGTGCGCTCTTGTTGCCGAACTCCGCATAAGACGTACCAGATTTTCCCTCAATTTTTGTCATGTTCAATAATCCACTCATATCAACCGCTGAGGCCTGCAATTTTCACTTCATTGCCAAACAAAGCCCCCCAAAAAGCAAGAATTTTCGCCACAAGATGACGAATATTTGTATTTTCTGACAAAAAAAACCGCAATTATGGGAATCAAAGAGCTGGCGAAGGGAAAAAATATGGACGTGAAATCCTATAAAATGCTGATCGACGGTGAGTGGTGTGAAGCCTCTGACGGCGGTCTGTTTGACAGTGTGAACCCCGCGAACGGGCAGGTCTGGTCGCGCGTACCCGAGGCAACGGCAGAGGATGTGGACCGCGCTGTAACTGCCGCGCATCGTGCGTTTAAATCGGGACCTTGGGCCACTATGCTTCCGACGGAACGGGGCAATGTTTTGCGCCGTTTGGCCGAGCTTTTGGCCGAAAATTCGGAAAAGCTGGGCCGAACTGAGAGCATCGACACAGGCAAAATGTTGTCAGAAACGCGCTGGCAGGCGAAATATATTTCGCAATTCTTTCAGTTTTATGCAGGCTGTGCGGATAAAATCTCTGGCGATGTCCTTCCCATTGATAAACCCGACATGTTCGTTTTCACCAATCGGGAACCTTTGGGCGTGGTGGCCGCCGTTGTGCCTTGGAATTCGCAGCTCTTTCTTGTAGCGGTGAAAATTGGTCCTGCTTTGGCGGCGGGAAATACGGTTGTGCTCAAGGCCTCTGAACATGCCTCTGCTGCAATGCTCGAATTTGGGGAATTGATTGAACAAGCGGGCTTCCCCCCGGGTGTTGTCAATATTGTGACGGGACACGGCGACCCCTGTGGCCGTGCGCTTACCAGTCACAAAAAAGTCGCGCGCATTTCCTTTACAGGGGGACCGAATGCCGCAAGACACGTCCTGCATAACTCGACTGAAAACTTTGCAGAAGTTTCACTCGAACTGGGCGGCAAATCCCCTTTTATCGTCTTTGAGGATGCTGACTTAGAAAGCGCTGTGAACGCGTCCATCGCAGGCATTTTTGGCGCCTCTGGCCAAAGCTGTGTGGCGGGCTCTCGGCTTTATCTGCAAGAAGGTATTGCGGATGCCTTTTTGGAAAAAATGACGGAACGGGCCAATCAAATTAAAATTGGTGATCCGCTTGTAGAAGACACTCAAATGGGCCCGCTATGCACAACAGGTCAAATGGCCTGTGTTGAGGAAGAAGTGGCCCTCGCAGTCAAAGAAGGCGGGCGCATTTTGTG
>WTIQ01000299.1 GCA_011525185.1 Paracoccaceae bacterium
CCACAAACCCCTATGAGGGTGAGCGCCGCGCGGGTACAGTTGGCTTTCCTTTGTCGGGGGTTGAACTCAAAATCACTGATCCTGAAACAGGAAAAGCGCTTCCAAAGGGCGAGATTGGCCTGATCGAAGTCAGAGGCGAAAATGTGTTTCAAGGCTATTGGAACATGCCTGAGAAAACCAAAGAAGACTTGCGGGAAGACGGATTCTTTATCACTGGGGATTTGGCGAAATATGACGCAGATGGTTATGTCACAATTGTGGGACGGCAAAAGGATTTAATTATCTCAGGTGGCTTTAATGTCTATCCCAAAGAAATCGAAACGGTGCTTGACGATCAAGCAGACGTCAAAGAGAGCGCAGTGGTTGGACTAGAGCACCCCGATTTTGGTGAAGGGGTTGTCGCCTTTGTTGTTATGCAAGAGTGGGCGGAGGTGAATGAAGACCAGCTCATCGCTGCACTTGGGCAAGAGCTTGCGAAGTATAAGACTCCCAAAAGGATCATCGCCCTTGAGGAATTGCCGCGCAATACCATGGGAAAAGTGCAAAAAAACGTGCTTCGAGATGGCTATCGAGAGTTGTTTTTGAATTGAATGCACCGCGTTCTGTACGCGCGTGATTATGCCGATCCTAACTCGTAACATATCTGTGTCTCGACATCGCGGGCCCTCTTGCTAGACTTTAGTGAATTCAAAATAAGAAAATTGCGAAGACTGCTGAGAGGCATCGTTTGAGTGTAAGGAGTATTCTATGAAAATAGGTTCACGTATTTATCGCGTTTTTGCCGTAATGATGGTTGCGGCGCTGGTTCAGGCCTGTCAGCCAAAACCAGGCTCCGATGGCTGGTTTTCGTCGACCTCGGCGCGTGATATTTCTCAGTATTATACGCTTATATGCCGGCAATATGGCTTTGAGCGTGGGACTACAGAGATGGCGCAGTGCATCCAAAAAGAAATCAACGCCCAAAAACAACGAAATGCGATTAAGAAATCTGCAGCTGTACAGGCAAACTCGACGCTTTCAACGGGCGGCAGTGGGTCAGGCATAAGTATTGTCTTGCGCGAGACCTTTAATTAAGCACCTTGAACATAGGTGACTTCCTTAAGCCACGCGCTCTTGCATGCGCTTCATAGTGGTATACTCTCTTAGCCAAGGATCGCAAAGAGAGGTGGCGCATTGGTTGATTTTGGTGAGAACACTGCCCAAGGCGAGTTTTGGAACAGCAAGCCTGGTCAGGCGTGGGTGCGCTTTGATGAGGCGATGAATGAGCGTCTCTCCAATGTCACAGAGCATCTTATGAAGGCTGTGGAGCCGCTCTCTTTCAACTCAGTCCTTGATTTGGGTTGTGGAACAGGCGCGCTTTCGGCGCGATTAACGCAGGACTACGGTCCATCCCTACGCCTCTTAGGGAGTGATATTTCACAGATCATGCTGGAGCGTGCCCAAGAAAAAAACAAAGAGAACCATAATGTGACTTTCCGTCAAGGCGATGCGCAGATTGATGATTTTGGCGGAGAGCGCTTTGATCTCGTCATTTCCCGTTTCGGGAGCATGTTTTTTGACGACCCAATCAAAGCATTTTCAAACATAAGGCAGGCTATGTCAAAAGGGGGTACATTGGTTTTTGCTTGTTGGGCGCCATATAAGGAAAATGAGTTTTTTTATCTGCCGCGTGATTTTTTGCGAGAGTATGGCGATGAGACGTCTAAGCCCGAAGCGCGGGCGGCTGGACCCTTCGCTTTTTGCGATAAAGAGTATCTGAACGAGATTTTGTCCGCGTCAGGGTACAAAAATATTAAGATAGATGAGGTCAAAACCACGCTTGCGACGTCTGATACGCCCGAGCAAAATGCGAACCTGCTCATGAAGGTCGGGTTTGGTGCGCGCGTGATCCGCGACCTTAATTTGGATGAGGCGCAAATATCTCAGATCAAGGAGCAGTATATGGCGCACGCAATAGAGCGTCAAAAAGACGGTATGATCAGCTATGATGCTTTGATTTATTTGGTTACGGCAAAAGCGTGAATGTTTACTGTGATGAGAATAGTCTAAAGCAGAAACGGAATAGTATGCTGTCGGCGGCTAACTTGAGGCGAGAGGACTGGAGCAGGGCGCGATGAACTTTACCGATTTCATCCGCAAAAACGCTTCTTGGATTTTGGCAGGCGGTTTGCTGACCTTTATGTCCAGTTATGGACAGACCTTTTTCATTTCGATTTTTGGCGGAGAAATAAGAGACGATTTTGGGCTCTCCCATGCAGAGTGGGGGAGCATCTATGCCATAGGAACAGGCGTCTCCGCGATTGTGATGGTCTGGGCGGGTGTCGTGACAGATATTTTGAGAACAAGAGTGCTTGGCGCAATTGTTTTAATCGGTTTGGCCGTGGCCTGTGTGGCAATGGCCTCTATATCTCATGCCTTTCTTTTGCCGTTTGTGATCTTTGCCTTGCGTTTTTTTGGGCAAGGGATGTGCTCGCATCTTGCCGTTGTTGCGATGTCACGCTGGTTTGTCTCCAATCGGGGCAGGGCGCTGTCCTTGGCAGGGCTTGGGTTTTCGATAGGGGAAGCCTTTCTGCCCATGTGTTTTGTTTTTGTTATGGGCTTTTGGCATTGGCAAAACCTCTGGCTTGTGGCGGCTGGCGTTTGCCTTTTGGCGATACCTGTTTTGCTGTGTCTGTTGCGCAATGAGCGAACCCCTCAATCGCTTGCCGCGACAGATCAATCGCTTGGCATGGAGGGTCGCCATTGGCGGCGGCTGGATGCGATTAAGCATCCTCTGTTCTGGGTGATGGTCCCCTCAATTTTGGGCCCAAGTGCCTTTGGAACCGCCTTCTTTTTTCATCAAGTGCATTATGCAGACCTGAAAGACTGGGAGCATTTTACGATGGTTGCTTTTTTCCCGCTGTTTACAGGCGCAACGGTCTTAATGATGCTCGTTGCGGGCTGGGCGCTAGATCGATTCGGGACCGCAAGTTTGATCCCTTATTTTCAGGTGCCTCTCGTGCTTGCGTTTTTGTGCTTCGCTTTTGCCACAGACCTCAGTCTTCTTGCGCTGGGTCTTGTGCTGTTTTCGATCACTGCGGGGGCGAATGCGACTTTGCCAAATGCGTTTTGGGCGGAGTTTTATGGGACGCAACACCTTGGGGCGATTAAGGCCTTGGCAGCAGCGGTCATGGTGTTAGGCTCTGCGATCGGTCCAGGAGTGACAGGCTATTTTATTGATACGGGCGTTGGACTTGAAACGCAATTTATCTGGGTTTCAGGCTATTTTGTTTTATGTACGCTGGCTCTTATTGTTGGGGTTAGGCGCTATGCGCCGCTTATCGCACGACGCTCTGGTTCAAAAAGCGCACGCAGCCCTTAAGCGCTGCAAAGTCATCCTCAACGAGCGCGATGGAAAACACCTTCATAAAGTCAGAAAAGCGCCCCTTGTCACAAAAGGCGCGGCCAAAGCTTTCAGCGCTGAGGAAAGGGGTGACGGCACGCGCCATGCCTCCAGTGAGATAAATTCCACCCTTGGGGACAAGCGCAAGTGCG
>WTIQ01000024.1 GCA_011525185.1 Paracoccaceae bacterium
CGTTAAACGGTAATGGCCGCGAAGTCGAAATTGGAGCGTTTCTAAGCGAGGATGAACGCAAATCTCTTTATGATGAATTGCGCAATGCGCTTTGCGTCTATAAACGAAACAAAACTTAACGAAAAAAGAAAGTGCACCTGATGCAGCAGGCGCCCGCAACGCCCAAAGCCAAGAGATGGTGGAACTTGATAAGTGCTCGCTTTGGGGCTCTGAAGGCGGGACACGGGCACGCTCTCCAGCATTCCGAAAAACTGGCGCTAGAGCTACGCCAAAATCCACGTCAGAGGACGAGCCGCGCGGAGCAAGTGGTATTTCTTATCCCATTGGTGCGGCGCACCCATGTTGGCAATTGGTCTCGCGTGGAAGAAAACCTAAACAAAACCTTGCGCTGTTTTCTACGTCAAAGCAACCCGAACTGGATTGCCATTATTTGTGGGCAAGATCGTCCATCTCTTCCAAATGATGAACGCATACATTTTCTACCCTTCACTGAACCCGTTGAAGGTAATGACAAATGGGGAAAACTTGGCAAGCTCGTTGAGCATTTTCCAAAAGTGGCGCGACCATCGGGCTACGTGATGACCTTTGATGCGGATGATTTGACACATCGTGATCTCGTAAGCCGCTTTCTTACAATACAGCATGACAACGGTTATGTGATTGATCATGGTCTTGTCCATGATATCGCAGCGGCTGCCTATGGTCAGGCTGGTAAACCCACGCCCCTGTCTCCTCTGCGTAAACCGTTTTGGAAACTCTGTGGCAGCTGTGCAGCATTCCGTTATGATCCAAATGAGCCTCGTCTATTCAGAGATTTCCTCGTTGCTCTGTGTCAGCATGAGCATCGGATGTTTCCATATCTCGCCCGTCTTTCGGGGCGCCCGTTGTTGGCGGTGCTAGATAATTTGGTTATGTACGAAGTCAATCATGGTGAGAATTTTGATCGCAGGCTGAACCAGGGCGATTTCAAGCTTAGATTTGTGAAACGGTTTCCTGTGAATGATGAAGACCGCTTACGCGATATCGAAGAGAGCTTTTTCTAGGCTGACAAGCGTTCTTTCACCATTGGGCCAACGACGCCAAAATCCATCTGTCCTGTATATTTGGATTTCAGTGCCCCCATCACACGCCCCATATCGCGAATAGAGTTGGCATCCTAATCTTTGATGACCGTGTCTAAGACAGAAGCAATCTCGTCCTCACCAAGCTGACGGGGCAGAAATTCTTCTATAACTTTGATTTCAGATAGTTCGCGTTCCGCTAAGTCAAAGCGCCCCGCTTCCTCATAGGTCTTTGCGCTTTCCTGTCTTTGTCGGGTCATTTTCCCAAGGATCGCCAAGACCTCGGTATCATCAACGCCGTTCTCGTTGCCCTCTGCGCGCGCGGCAATGTCGCGGTCTTTTATGGCTGCGTTGATCAAACGCAAGGTCGACAAGCGCGCTGTGGCTTTATCTTTCATGGCTTGTTTTGTTTCAGAGGAAAGAAGTGTACGAAGGTCCATGGGATATCCTGACAAGTCGAACTACCTTAGGCCCGCCCTTCTATAGAAGCCTTCGCACAAGAGCAACATAAATTCATGTTGAATTTTGCCACCGATCTGTGTCGGTTCCGCTTGACCAGCAAGAGAATGCCTCCTATCACACCTTCGATTTATCATGAGGTGAGACGCTATGGCATCTGTCGACGGTACGAAATTCACGGCCTGTCTGGCACTTGATGATGGCACTTTATTCTTTGGCCAAGGATTTGGCGCAGAAGGCGAAACGGTCGCCGAGCTTTGCTTTAATACGGCAATGACAGGGTATCAGGAAATAATGACTGACCCCTCGTATGCTGGCCAAATTGTGACATTCACATTTCCTCATATCGGGAATGTGGGCACCACATCTGATGATGATGAGGCAAGCACCCCGTTTGCAGAGGGTATGGTGGTCAAATGGGATCCCTCAGAGCCATCGAATTGGCGGGCGCAACAAACCCTCTCAGAATGGCTGGCTGCGCGTGGAAAAATTGCCATTGGTGGGATCGACACGCGTCGACTAACGCGGGCTATTCGTCAAGAAGGTGCGCCGCATGCAGCGCTTGCGTTTTCCAAGAGTGGGACCTTTGACACCGAAGCGTTAGTTGCCAAGGCCAAAGCGTTTGGTGGGTTAGAAGGCTTGGACCTAGCAAAAGAAGTCACATGCGCTCAATCCTATCGTTGGAATGAGACACGGTGGGCTTGGCCAGACGGGTTTGGCGTGCAAGAAACCCCAAAATACAAAGTTGTTGCGATAGATTATGGTGCTAAACGCAACATCTTACGCTCACTTGCCTCTGTGGGGTGCGATGTGACTGTTCTACCTGCTCATGCTACAGCAGAAGATGTCTTGTCACATAATCCAGATGGGGTGTTTTTATCTAACGGCCCCGGCGATCCAGCTGCGACTGGCACCTATGCTGTTCCTATGATCCAAGGCGTTTTGGAAAAGTCGGATATCCCGATGTTTGGAATTTGCCTAGGTCATCAAATGCTGGCTCTCGCTTTGGGAGGCCAAACAATTAAGATGAACCATGGTCATCATGGGGCCAATCACCCTGTTAAAGATATAACCACAGGCAAAGTTGAAATCACATCGATGAACCACGGGTTTGCTGTTGATGCACAAACATTGCCAGATCATGTAGAAGAAACCCATGTGTCTCTCTTTGATGGTTCAAATTGCGGTATTCGCCTTAAGGCGCGTCCTGTCTTCTCAGTGCAGCACCATCCAGAGGCCAGTCCAGGACCTCAGGACAGCCATTATCTCTTTGAGCGGTTTGCTCAGAGCATGGATCGCGCGGCTCTTTAAGTAAAATTCAACTAATCTTAATCATTTCACGCGAATCTCCTAGCCAGATATGGGGAGATTATGCGTATGCGGTCAGGCAATTTTAAATCGCAGCCTGAAGGGGGAATGGCTTCGATCCTTCCTTTTCGTGATAGACGCGCGAAAAAATTGGGTCAGATATTATTAGAAAGTGGTCAAATTGCGCCGAGTTCTTTGGCGGAAGCTTTAACGTCGCAAAAGCATCTTCAAAAACCAATTGGTGAGATTCTCGTCGCTAATGAGCAGCTCGAACCAAGAACGCTCGTCACAGCCCTGTCGCGGTAAAGCGCGCTTGACCAGCTACAAAAAACGGATCAGCCAACTTGGTTTGAAACAGATGATCCTACGTTTTGGATAGATGCTGGACTAATTCCTTGGGACCAAATTGGGGGCTTTTGGCGTATCGCCTGCCATGATCGCGCGAATTACCTTAAGCATAAATCCGTGATCGAACAAAAGATTGGACCGAGCATCATGGTTTGGGCCGAGGTCAAAGACATCCGCTTGCGCCAGAATGATCTTTTTAAAGAGTATCTGGTATCTTACGCGCAAGAGTGCCTGCCTCAAGAACAAAGTTGCAGATCGCATCTTATATTTTCTCGGGTTAGGCCTTTGGAAACCATTATGCTTGTCCTCGTATTTTCGCTGCTGGCTGTAGGGATTGGTGCCGTGTTGTTTTGGGG
>WTIQ01000405.1 GCA_011525185.1 Paracoccaceae bacterium
TGTGCAGCGCCCAAAGCGCGTAAAGTAAATGAAAGCAACAGGGAGGGAAGCTCCGCAATAAAAAATCCCTGTAGCACCCCCACCGCCGCAATGTCATTCCAGCTTGCATCGGCAAATGTCACGCGGCCGCTCAGCAAGAGGACGGGTAGAGCTGCACATGTGCCCCAAAACACTCCAATCACAAGAGCATGCAGAGGGCTCAGGCCACTGATCCGAAAGTAAGCGGAATACACAGCCCAAAAGGCAGCACCTGCGACAAACATCAGATGCCCTTTCCAAGCGGTTTTTGACGCGCCGCTAATCACGTCCCAAAGTCCGACAAAAGATGCGCCAATCAGAATAATAAACAAACCAAGAGAGCGTTGTTTACTGGGTTTTTCGCCCATGATTACAAAGGCTGCTAACATTGCCCAAAATGGCAATGTACCTGGCGCAAGAATGCCAGCATCTGAAGCTGGAGCAAACGCAAGGCCACTGGACACAACATAGGGAAAGACTGCGCTTGCCCCGATTGTCAGCATAAAGGTTCCCAAAATACTTTGGCCGCGTAAGGTGACACCTAGCTTTAACATAAACGGCACAAGTAATATCGCAGCTGGCGCAAGACGCAGAAAAACCACTTCTTCAACCGTAAAGCGCCCGCTTACAGCATAACGGGTCCCGAGCAGAAATGCGGCCCAAATAAACACAGTGCCAAGCGCAGCGAGAAATCCCAAAATACGCACATTGTTCCGCGACATACTCACCTGCTCATCTCTGTGTTATGGGGTTTGAAGAGACGGGGCAAAACAACAACTGCAATCCCACTCAGGATAATGAGGCATATGCCCGTCCATGACAGAGCGTCTGGCGTGGTTTGAAAGAAAATATAGCCAACCAGGACAGCAAAGGGAATTTCACTGTAGGTATAAGGCGCAATCTTATCTGCGGTGGCCCACGACATAGATACGATCATGAGCGTTTGGCTAAGCGCCGTAAGAGCAGCGAGCAAGAAAATGAGGAAAAACTCGTCTTGTGTGGGCATACGCCAGTAAAGAGGAAGGGACAGGCCAGAGATCAATGTCGCGGTAAAAGCCCCCCAAACCGCGACAACAATGGGGGGACTGAGCACACCCAGTTTACGGTTCAATAACATTTGAACGGCCACCATAAATCCCGTGAACACAATGAACAGCCCATAAAAATCTATGCCAGATACATTAGGGCGCATCACCAAAATTACCCCAAGAAAGCCGCCAGAAACCCCCATCCAAGAGATCAATGTGACCCGCTCGGACAAGAACCACGCCGACAAAGCGATCATCAAAAAGGGATAAATATAGAGAATCGCAATAGCATTGGCATAATCCACCTGTCGCACACCATACATAAAGGCTGTATTGCCCAAAACGAGAGCAAGACCCCGTAAAACCTGCACCATGGGACGCGCTGTCACGAAAACGCGGCGCCCATATTGAAAGACAGCAAGTGGTAGAAGAAGGATGAAATATCCCGCAAAACGTAGAAAGCTCACCAGCGGCGGCTCCATCGTTTCGCTCAGGATTTTCATCATTGCCCCACTCACAGACGCCAAGCACAATGCGAAGATCATCAACATTATCGCTCTGGCAGGTCGGGACACGGGTGTCAAAGGAGCATCAGTGATGGGCAAAAGAAGCTCCTTTCTTTCAAGAGCCATCCGACATACTGAACGAATAAGCGAACAGAAAGTAAAGAAGGAATTTTGTGGCGGGACCTGTTTGCGTTCGGCTTTGTTCTAGGTACATCTAACAACAAGACGAAAGATTCTCGCATGCAAATCACCCCTCATCATCCCTATCCCTCTCGCCGCTCACCCGTCATTGCCACAAATATGGTGGCCGCGAGTCAACCCCTCGCGGCTCAGGCAGGTCTTGGAATACTGGCCAAAGGAGGCAACGCTGCAGATGCTGCAATTGCAACGGCGATTATGCTCACTCTTGTTGAACCAACAGGATGTGGCTTGGGATCAGATGCCTTTGCAATCGTTTGGGATGGGAAAGAGTTACAGGGGCTTAACGCCTCTGGCCGCGCACCCGCTTTAATGACACCAGAGCGCTTTGAGGGACAAAAAGTGATCCCGTTTCGCGGATGGGAGAGTGTCACAGTGCCAGGCGCTGTATCAGGTTGGCTTGCTCTGTCCAAACGGTTTGGCCGCCTGCCCTTTGAAGCACTTTTTGAACCAACAATTCACTATGCAGAAGAGGGGTTTCACCTGTCACCCATCATCGCGCAGCTATGGGCAAAAGGCGCTGAAGACCTTAAGGAACAAATGGGGTTTGCCGAAATGTTTATACCGACTGGACAGGCCCCCAAGGCAGGCGAGCTCATCAAGGCACCCGATATGGCTGAAACCTTGCGCCAGATCGCTGAAACTGAAGGCCGCGCCTTTTACCAAGGCAAGATCGCAGAAGTGATTGAAGACTATGCTGTAAAATCAGGCGCGGCATTGCGTTTGGCTGATCTGGCATCCCACAAGGCAGACTGGTGCGGGACGGTACGCCAAGATTTTGATGACATAACCCTGCATGAGATTCCCCCAAATGGCCAAGGGATTGCGGCTTTGATGGCTTTGGGTATGCTTTCACATTCTCATATTCGTGACCTTGATCCAGATGACCCTAGGGCGCTGCACCTTCAAATAGAAGCGATGAAACTGGCTTTGCGTGACGCAGAGCATTATGTCGCTGACCCTGATTATATGACCAGAGTGTCACCTGAGGATATGTTAGACCCTGAGTATCTCAAATCTCGCGCGAAACTGATCCAGCCTCAAAGCGCAACTGATTTTAAGTCAGGCGCACCCAAAACAGGCGGGACTGTTTATCTCTCAACGGCTGATGAAACTGGCATGATGGTTTCGTTCATCCAATCAAACTATGCGGGCTTTGGATCAGGTATCTGCATCCCTGGCACAGGCATTCATTTACAAAATCGTGGGGCGGGATTTTCTCTTGATCCCCAGTCCCAAAACTATCTTGCACTGGGAAAGCGTCCTTTTCACACCATCATCCCCGCATTTTTGATGAAAGCGGGGAACCCTCTGATGAGTTTTGGCGTTATGGGCGGACCGATGCAGGCTCAAGGTCATCTACAAATGACGCTGCGGACCTGTCTCTGGGGCCAAGATCCACAGATGGCGATCGACGCTCCTCGATGGCGTGTGACACAGGGGCTTGGTCTTGCCTGTGAAACAACGCTACCCGAAAAAACACGGCAGGCGCTTGCTGATATGGGACATGACATCACGCTTGAAGCGCCAGACAATGCCTTCGGCTTTGGCGGAGCGCAGCTGATTTATCGCCTCGACAATGGAGCCTATTTGGGCGGATCAGAGTCGCGCAAAGATGGACAAGTTGTCGGGTTTTAGAGCCAAAAATACGATGTATCGCAAGTGAACCGCAGGGGCTCTTTTTCAGTCAAATCGCGCGCGGAAACTGGCAGCTTAAGTTGCCAATTTTGGATTAGGAGATCTGCCGTGACTGCCCCTCCCAAAACGGCTTTCTCAAC
>WTIQ01000062.1 GCA_011525185.1 Paracoccaceae bacterium
ACCTTGGTCGAAAAAATAAAGAATATACCCAAGCAGCGCGGCTGGTTGGACGCTCACCTATTGCGATTATGACCAAACATATTTGTCAAACGTGCTCAATCCTGTCTTGGTCATTGCAACAATCAGTCTCGCGCTCGCTATTGTCGCAGAAGCAACCTTGAGCTTTTTGGGCGTTGGAGCGCCACCGATAAAGCCAAGCTTGGGCACGCTTATTCGAATTGGACAAGAATTTATGTTCTCAGGGGAGTGGTGGATTTTGTTCTTTCCGGCTGCAACACTGCTGGCGCTTGCCCTTTCGATTAATCTTTTGGGCGATTGGTTACGCGATGCCCTTAACCCGAGGTTAATATAACACAGACCCCCATTCTTTCCGTTCGTGATCTCGTGGTTGAAATCCCGACGCGGCACGGCGTGTTACGCCCCATAAATGGCGTGAGTTGCGATATTCAGGCGGACGAAATTCTTGGAGTGGCCGAGGAATCTGGTGCTGGTAAATCTATGACAGGCAATGCAGTTATCGGTCTCTTGGATCGACCTGTGCGTATCACAGCAGGCTAAATCCTGCTCTCAGGCGATGCGATACACACCAAAAAACCCGACGAAATGCGCAGGTTGCGTGGCAAGAAAATCGGAATGATTTTTCA
Organism: Paracoccaceae bacterium; assembly: GCA_011525185.1. Taxonomy (GTDB): domain Bacteria; phylum Pseudomonadota; class Alphaproteobacteria; order Rhodobacterales; family Rhodobacteraceae; genus LFER01. The sequence continues at coordinate 645 of WTIQ01000062.1, forward strand.
AGACCCCCTCACGTCTCTCAATCCGCTTTTGACGGTTGGCGAGCAACTTATCGAAACCATTCAAGAGCATTTGAATTTGCACAAGCAAGAGGCGCAAGCCCGTGCTGTTGGGGCGTTGGAGGAGGTTGGTATTCCTGCGGCTGCGGCGCGTATTGATAGCTATCCGCATGAGTTTTCAGGAGGTATGCGACAACGCGTTGTAATTGCACTAGCGCTTTGTGCAGGGCCTGATTTGATTATTGCAGATGAACCGACGACAGCACTGGACGTGTCAGTACAGGCTCAGATTATTGCGCTCTTAAAGCGTTTATGCCGAGAGCGCGGTGTTGCGGTCATGCTTGTGACGCATGACATGGGCGTCATTGCAGAGGCGGCAGATCGCATCGCGGTGATGTATGCGGGTCGATTGGCTGAGTTGGGTCCAGTCAGAGACGTGATCACACGCGCAAAACATCCCTATACATCGGGTCTCATGGCCTCCACGCCGCTTGCCAGTCAGGGACAGAAACGACTGCGCCAAATTCCAGGATCAATGCCAAGGCTGGATAATTTACCCGTTGGGTGCGCGTTTTCGCCACGATGCGAATTTGCACAAGAAAAATGCCGCAATGATCCATCGCCAAGGATTGAGGAAAATGCCGCAGGTGTCGCCTGCTGGTTCCCGCTGTCTTCAGGCGCGTCGCAAAAGGTGACAGCATGACTGCCATAATAACTGTCAAAAACCTAACCCGCGTCTTTGATGTTTCTAAACCTTGGCTCAATCGTGTCATTGAGCGCTTGCCCAAATCATTCTTGACCGCTGTTTCTAATGTTGAGTTTGATGTGGAGCAAAAGACTGTCTACGCTCTTGTCGGGGAAAGTGGCTCTGGGAAATCCACAATTGGGAAGATGGTGGTTGGTTTACTTGATGCCTCAGATGGTCGGGTGGAGTTGTCTGGCGTCGATCTGAGTTCCGAAACTGATAGCCAAAAGCTGGAGGCTGTTCGTTCCAATATCCAGATGATTTTCCAAGACCCTTATGCGTCTCTTAACCCGCGGTGGAAAATAATGGATATTATTGCAGAACCCGTTGCTGCTCGTGGAGGTCCAAAAGGGGGTCTTGCAGAGCGCTTTTTGGAGCAAGTGGGGTTGTCGCCTTGCCGATGTGGACAAATATCCCCATGAATTTTCTGGCGGTCAGCGTCAACGCATTTGTATCGCGCGCGCTTTAGCCTCCGAGCCCAAAATAATTGTCTGCGATGAGCCAACCTCTGCCTTGGATGTATCGGTGCAAAGTCAGGTGTTGAATTTGATGACTGATTTGCAAGAGGATTTGGGTCTTACCTATCTCTTTATCAGTCAAGACCTGACCGTGGTTCAGCATATGAAGGATAAAATTGGGGTTTTGTATCTGGGAAGACTGGCGGAAGAAGCCCCAACAGAGGTGCTCTTTCAGTCACCAAAACATCCCTATATACAGATGCTCTTTGATGCTGCTCCCCGCCTTGAGGGATTTGGTCGGGAGGTGGAGCCGCCAAAAGGAAGAAATTCCTGACGCGATAAATCCACCCTCAGGCTGTGCCTTTTATCCAAAGTGCCAATTGGCGGTCAAAAAATGCAGTGAGACTCGTCCAGAAATGCGACAACTTGCACAGGCATGGGTGGCCTGCCATGTTGCAACCGATCAAGAAGACTTCAAGCCTGAGCATAAAATGTGGGTTACGCGTGAGTATCTAAAGCAAGGCTTGCAGATGCATGGGTGCTGTTGAATACTCAGAGAAAAGGGCGTCACGTTGATCGGGCGCGAGATCAGAGAGCGTCTAAGATGCAGCGTATTGCGGGACTATCAGATAATCTATGGGGCGCAATTCTCATGACGGCGGGTATGGCGGCCTTCATCGCCAATGATACATTTTTGAAATTACTTGGAGCGGATTTGCCGCTTTTTCAGATTTTGATGTTGCGTAGCATGGTGACCGTGGTTTGGCTGGCTGGCTTGTGCCACCATTTCAAAGCATGGCGTTTCCGTCTCAAAGGGCGAGATAGGTGGGTTATCTTAGCCCGATCCATGACCGATGTTGGGGCGTCATACTTTTTCCTGACGGGTCTTTTCAACATGCCGATTGCCAATGCAACGTCGATTTTGCAAGTGATGCCTCTTGTCGTTGCTCTGGGCGGGGTCCTCTTTTTCAAAGAGCGCTTGGGGCCACGACGGTTGATCGCCATTGTTATTGGGTTTGGCGGAATGCTTTTGATTGTGCGACCTGGCGTAGAGGGATATGGATTTTATTCATTTTACGTTTTGGTTGCTGTCTTTTTTGTCACCGCGCGCGATCTGTTGACCCGTTTGTTAAGTTCAGAAGTCCCCTCTCTGATGGTCACCTTTTTTAATGCACTTGCGATTTTGATCTATTCAAGTCTCGCCATGCTCTGGTTTGATTGGGTGGCGGTGAGTACACAAAATGTCCTGTACATAGGGGCCGCCTCGGTTTTAATCAGCGCCGCCTATCTGTTGAGTGTCCTTGTTATGCGTATTGGTGAAATTGGATTTATTGCGCCCTACCGTTACACGAGCTTGATTTGGGCCTTGCTCAGCGGTTTCCTTGTTTTTGGTCATTGGCCAGATGTTTGGACGCTACTGGGAGCCTGTGTTATCGTTGGATCGGGCGTATTTGTTATGTGGAGAGAGCTGGCTACAGCGCCAACTTCCACGCCTCATTCACAGCCTCGTAATCCAGATTGAATGTTTTTTTCACGTATCGGGCCGTGAAGTCGTCTATCTCTTGATAATCATATGTTGCGCCGACGCGAAACGCGAGTGAGTCATGGTCCCCACGGAAGCTGCGAATGAACATGTTTTGAGTGGGGATCGTGACAACGGGCATATCCTCTGCCATG
>WTIQ01000350.1 GCA_011525185.1 Paracoccaceae bacterium
GCGGATGAAGGCCATGGGCAAGGTGGATGTGCCCCAGGAGGCCTTCATGGCGGTGCTCAAGTTGAACGACAATCCTTGAGACATTTTCGGTCATTTGAGAGCTATGGGCACCATGCCTGGGCAGGCATGTCGAGGGTCGTGCTCTGACCGCTGTGCTTAAGGGACGAGGCATTCAATGCGTAGTGCACCTTGAGCAAGTTCTCATTGGTGACATCGCTACTGATGGTTCGGGTCAACGTCATGCCAGTGGTGCCAACTGGAATAGCGTTATCGATGCGTTGGGTCGTGGTTTCTCCCTGGGTCAGGGTACCGGCATCGCCCATGGCGTCCCCGTTTAAAATCAAATTGGCTGCCAGTGTGTTGTTCTCACACATGGAGGGGCTGGGTTGGTACGCCATTTCTCCGTTAAGCGGCAAACCGTTGGGATCCAGGTTCTCTTTGACCACCTGCCATCGATTGACTGTGTTGTGTACTTGCTCCAGGTCGCGGCTAATGCTGAGAGCCACTTGGTCTCTCACATTGGTGTCCCCAAGGGCTTTGGTGGCATGCGTGAAAACACGTCCTGACTGGCTCGCGAGAAGCGTCAGGAGGAACGACGAAACCAGTGATTCGGTCAGGTTCATCAGAAGGGTTCCAGCAACACCTTTGGCGAAAGTGTTGAGGGCTCGAGAAGCCTGATATCTCTCCCGTGTGTGGTGTTACGCGAGCTGGTGCTATCAGGTTAACAATGAATGGTGCAAGGTTTTGATGGGACACAGGTAATTAAGCATTATTGCTGGCCTCTCAGCTGAGTGCTCCAGCAAAAAAATCTAAGGTTTTGAAAAGATTTCCCTGAAAGCTTTCTGAGCTCTTGATTTTTATTGTAAATCCATGCGTTGGTCGGGAAAGATCAAGATTTCAACTCCCGTTAGATTCATTGTGTATGTCACGCTGCTATCCGTGCTTGTTTGATCAGTAATGACGCAGCTCGTGCGTGTGCAGCTACTGGGAACAATGTAATTAAATTTAGTTCCGGTCTTCAATGGTTTGTCGAAAAAAACGACATCAAGATTCTTGCCGCCGTCAACAGTGACGTTGCCTGTGCCAGGAACATATCGGTTGTATCCATCACCACCTTCAAGGATCTCAGGTGTGCTTTGCGTGTTTCCATTGCCAATCAGGATGTCGTCGCCATCAAGTTGATCATCGTCTGGACAGTTGTCTGTTCCTCCTTCATCTGCTTTTAGAATGTCATTGACTTCTGTGCCTTCAAGCACATCGTTACCGTTGCACCCATAGATCATTGTGCTGGTTTCTGCACCACTTTCAATGATGTCGTCATAGCTGCTGCCGTAAATATTATCGACAAGGCCTTTGCCGCAGATCAGAACATCTTGCCCTGGGGTGAGATCACCATCGCTGATGTTGACCGAGAAGTTTCCAGATTCTTTCTCGCTGTTGTTTGGGCGAAATTTCACCATATTGGATGCCATGCAAAGACTTCCTGATGTGGGCCTTGAGTACAGAGGGCTCACACGAGTGCGCGTGCTGCTGGAGTTGCTGTAGCTAAATCGGCGTGTTGTATTGTCTCTATTCATTAAAACAATGGCGAGCTCAAAGCTCAACAACTTTGCATTTGTTGGCGGTGCAATCACCCTGAAACCATTGTTGGTCGTGTCTGCATTGTCCAGCCCGTCCAGAAGGCGTTGGATGCCTGGACCTTTCGGTTCGTTATTGGCCTTATTTGTGTCTTCTTCCTCAATGGATAAATAGTCGCCTTGGGGGTTAAAACTCGGGCCGCATCGCCAGAGTGTGTTGTGTTTTAACCAGCCATCATCTGACGGGAGAACGGCATAAATCGACTGGTAAATATCCTGACGCAAATTCAGCGCAAATCGAAACTGTACTTGCGGGTTGTTGATGATTGATTGGCAGCTGGGGGGGATCGTGATGTTGCCTGGGTTGGTCACGATCGATTCAGCAAGCGCTACTTCCGCTTCAATGAAGTTAGTGGTCCGTCTCCAACTATCGCGTTGCCGCTGGTGGGCCTCAAGTTGCTCAGTGGTTATGAGATGGCTGCGCATTACCTGACCAGTCACAGTGGCTGTCAGCAGGCCGATCAAGGAGGCGATCATCAACTCGACAAGCGTGAAGCCCGTCCTTAGTGGGCGCTTGTGTAGTCGCATGCTCCTTCCTCTTTGTTAAGAAGTCCTTCCCTGATGATGCCCAGCGGCACGATTAGGTTGATGCATCGCGTTGTTTTCTTGTCTTCGCTGATAATGCGGATCTCACCTCCACAAGTGAGGATGCCTCGTGCGGTAAAAGTAATGCGTAGTTTTTCATTTTCTGTGCCGAGATTACAGGCACTATTGTTGGATTGATCTTGAGATAGGGAGGTAATAGTTGATCCCAAATTGTGCGTGCTGATGCTCATGCATCGATCTACAGCAGCTACCTTCGAGTTTTGATCATCGGTACTGCTCGCAGTGTTCAATGCTTTGCTAATTGTAATTTCGCAAATCTTATTTTGCTGAATTGCTTTGCTTTGAACGTTTTCTAACCAGCTAATAGTATTTCGTGTGCTTGCCTTGATTTTTTCTTTGCCAAACTGTTGGCCGAATGTCACAAAGCTGAGGCCACTGATAATCCCAATGATGCCAACGACAACTGTCATTTCGACTAATGTAAAGCCAGAATTTGATGGCAGAGGTTTTTTCATTGGCCAAGAATTCCACCAAAGCCAAACCAGCTGTTTGTGCCTACGGCAACATAGTCTTTTACGCTAATACTGTACTCAAATCCTTGGTAGTCAAGCGCATCATCGGCAGCTCCAGCAGGAACTACAAGTTGCGCATTGTTTGATTTAGAGCCATCCCATTCTTCTGCCCACACAACACCTCTAATATCCCCGCCGCCACAATCTCCATAAGGGATTTCTCCTGTTTCTGCGGCAATCTCAGGAGTAATGGATGGATCGGTTGTGTTGCATTCGGTATCGCTTTGTGCGCCACCATTAATGGCTACTTTTCCGCAAGGAAAGTGAATAAATAGGTTGGCCGCTTTGGGCTCTTCCCCGCCTTTTTGTTTCGAAACTCCTGACAAAACAACATCCTGTTGAAAGTCTGCATTTGTTTCTCGCTCTGCTGAGCACTCACTTTGATTGAGGCCAAAGAGGCCAAGCCGATATGTTGACGTACTTTCGCCATCGCTTCGGCTTTGCTGAATGCTGCGCTGGCCACCTACATCTACATCACCAGTGACGTATAGCTTGACCGGACCATTTGTGGTATCGATTTCGAGTTGTTCTGTATTTTTTAGAAGGATGCTGGCTGTGATGCAATAGGTAATGGGTTGGCCATCAGCGATGGCGGTGTCAGGGATATCAGTTGCACACATTCCGCCATGACTTGCGGTGATACTTGATGTATTGGCTGGCGAGCTTCCGGCTGTGATTTTGAATGTATTTGTTTGCTTTCCATCAACGACTTTGTGATCCAGGTAATCTTGCAGTGGTTTGATGGTTTCAATTCCGTTATTT
>WTIQ01000317.1 GCA_011525185.1 Paracoccaceae bacterium
AAGCTGGATGTACTCGACAACCTTTTACTAACAGTTCAAGAAGTTCTATTTTATGAAGTAATTTTTTCATGTTTCAGTCTCCCTTTTTTTCTTTCGTGGTTTCCAACTGAAAGTACGGTAAAATGTTTCCCCAGCGTTTCCCCAAAAACAAAAGGCTCAGCGTGATTTTCGCTAAGCCATTGATTTTATGGTGCCCCCACACGGAGACTGGTGCCTTCCTAAGGACCCAAAGCAACCCCTGTTTCTAACGATATCAATAGGTTAGCAGCTGACACAGCCTTCTGTCTACGATAGATTTGGTGGCCTCTGTGGTGGCCTGAGAATAGGGTCCCATGTTGGCTAAAGTGGGCCCCAGGCACCAGACGAAATCAATGGTTTTCAAAAAGGGGGCTAAAGGGGCCGTTGTTGTTGCTGTTGTTTTGGTTGGCTTTAGTTAACGATTGCGTCTGTGCGCCTGTTGCGCATGAGTTTTCTATAGACTTCATGTGTAAACTTATGTCGTCTAGAGTTTATCAAAAGTAGAGACGCAACGGACGCACAGGCGCATTGTTTGTCCATTAGATCGCGAGAGCTTTGTCTGGATGTTAGGCCGTAGATGGGCTCGATAAGAACTATCTCGGGTCAGAACTTGAGAAGTTTAGGTCGCTCAAAAGAGTTCTAGCCAAGCAAAAAACTAAATTCGAGCATCAAGACGTAATACAGATAACCTTTAGGAAGACTGGTTTTGACTTAAAAAAGGAGCTTATCAATCTCCAAAAACGCGTCGACGAAATGATCAAGTTTTCAGAAGAAAGGTTACGCAATGAGACTTCAGGTACGCGCGCTAACAAAAAGGCACATGAGATAGCTAAATACGTGGCAAACTTATTTGATTCTGTCGGAAGAAACGTTGGGTTTGGAGTTCAACCTCTAGACGCGGATGAACCGTCAACGCCATTTGGTCGTGCTGTGAGAGATGCCTTATCAATATTTAAAGTCTACAGTACCCCTTCATCCGATTTTGAAAATCTCAGTATCGTGCATTGGAAATGGCCTGCTATGGCAGCAGCGGAGGAACATCGAAATACGAAAACACCTAAAAAATAAAACAGGTATTCGCATTTAGCGAATCAACTTAGTTAAATGGCATGAATTGCTCAATCTGAACTATATAGGATCGAGCAATGGCCTCAGATTTAATGAATGCTGCAATCGAATACGCGCGGCGCGGTTGGAAGGTGTTTCCAGTTAAACAAAACGCTAAAATTCCTCATCCCAAACTATCTGAGGGTGGGTACAAATGTGCAACAAATGACGTGGGGATGATCAAGCTTTGGTGGACTTCAGATCCATACGCAAACATTGGGCTTAGTTTGGCTGCTTCAGGATTGGTATGCCTTGATGCCGACACATACAAACAAGAGTGCAGTTTTGATGAACTCTCGCAGCAGCACGAGGTTCCGATAACTCTGTGCCAAAGATCTGCCCGCGGTGGATTACACTTAATATTCGGGTGTCTCCCTGGAGATAAGTTCCCAGGCCAGATCGGTACCTCTATCGACATTAAACACAATGGCTACATTTTGCTTTCTCCATCACTTTTTAAAGGGAATGAGTATGCGTGGGAAAATGAAGAAGAGATAGCCCCAGCGCCTCAATGGCTGAAAGTGAAATCTGCTGACACTTTGAATGAAAATGATACCCTAGTAATAGATGATACCTGGGCAGGTAAATTGGATGTTGAACTTGCGCTAAGGAGAGCATCATTTGGTGAATCATGGCACAATAATGTCCTTCGAAGTGTCGGTGCTATGGTCGCCCGAGGCCTTCAGGATGATGAAATCCACGCAAAGACAGATTTAACTACGCAACCTGACTATTCAGTGAACCAGACGCAAAAAGAAGTTCAGGCGATGATCGATGGGGCTCGTCGCAAAGGCTTTGATATTGGTCTGGTGCATAAGATGAACAATAACCTGGATTATCTTGACCCAATCAAAGATCGTCAGGGCAATCTCATTTGTAATCACTTGAACATCACCAAGATACTTATTGAGCACGAAGATTGGTCAGGTGTCTTCGTTTTCAATGAGTTCACACAGACAGAACAGGTAATTGAAACACGACACTCGAAGAGCCTGAGCGCTCTAGATTTCTCAGCACGCCCTGTCGAAGATGGAGATTACACGCGACTGAGTATCTGGTTAAATGCTCGCGGCATGGTAAGTGTACAAAAACATATTGTCGTAGATGCCGTTAAACATGCAGCTGGGTTAAGAACTATCAACCCACTCCAAGATTACTTGAATGACTGCGTGGCTAAGTATCACTTAGACGATGTAAATCCAATGTTAGACACATGGATGATTGACTTTCTTGGCGTCAAACCGGCGACCGAGGAAGAGGCTGTGTACATCAAGGCAGTTTCACGAATGTCTCTTATCCAAGCAGTCGCGCGTGTACGTAACCCTGGCTGTAAGGTGGACTCAGTTGTAATTCTTGAAGGACATCAAGGAACCGGCAAATCATCTGCGATTAGGGCGTTGTTTGGAGAGGATTACTTCGGGGATCAGTTGCCACCGATGTCGAGCAAAGATGCCTCAAGTTATCTTAAAGGAAAATGGTGTGTTGAACTCGCTGAGCTGGAATACAAACGCAAAGCAGAAGTTGAGACAATCAAAGCATTTATCACTCGAACTCACGAGAATTATCGACCTGCATTTGGTCGCGAAGAGGTGAATATCCCACGAACCAATGTATTCTTTGGCACAACCAATGCCACCGAGTATCTAGTTGATGAGACGGGCAACCGGCGGTTCCTACCAGTGTCAACAAATGAAATAGATCTAATTGGCCTTACAAGGTCTAGAGACCAACTTTGGGCAGCGGCGGCTATGGCTTATGATGCTAAAGAGCCATACTGGCTTATAGATGAAGTAGCATTGATAGCAGCAAGACAGGCGGGCGATCGACTAGAGCAAGATCCATGGGTCGAGATTGTTCTCGATAAACTCGGACACTTATCCGAGGTCTCAATCAAAGAAGCATACGAACTTTGCTTTTCTCCAAATGATACAGAGGGCTTAACTCAAATGAAAGCACGTCGCATGAGTAAGGTTCTTGTTCTGGCTAATTGGGTTAAGGATGGTAAGTTCAATGTAGGTAATCGACGTAATCAAATTCGGTTTGTAAATCAGAGTGAATTAACCGAGTGCTTGGATACTTATGAATTCTAAATCGGTGAAGAGTTTTAAATGACTCGCATTCTATTTTCTGAGAGAGGGCTAAATGAAAAATAAATGTAATTTCCACGTAATCCGGTGCGGGTTCAGCCCTCGGGCGCCGTCGCCTGGGTGACCTGGGAACGCACGAACGGCAAGACCCGGCGCGTCACGCTCGGGCGGATGGAAGAGCTGTCGCTCAATGAGGCCCGCGCGGCGCTGCGCAACCGACGAACGGGAAAGCCATCGCGACCGCCGATCAAGCTGACCTTCGAGGAACTCGCCGAGACGTTCATGACCGCGAAGGTAGGCGC
>WTIQ01000039.1 GCA_011525185.1 Paracoccaceae bacterium
CATTATTTTTCTCCGTTTCAATAAGGCGGCAAGGTTTTGCCTTGGATGCCACTAAGTAGTTTTAACGACAAGTTATTTGCGTTAAAAGGTTTCTAAATGGAAAAAACATTAAAGGCCACGTGTGACAGGGTTTGATCGATATTTTTTGAAGCAGCTGTGTGTGTCATTTGGGTTCTTTTCGCTGATATTTGTTTCGGTCTTTTGGGTGAACGGGATTGTTTTGCTCTTTGAAGAGCTTATCGGACAGGGTCACTCGCTCTCAGTCTTCTTTGAATTTTGCGTTCTCACTCTAGCAAAAGCGGCTGCTATTGTGTTCCCAGTCTCCGCCTTTGCCGCTGCAGTTTATGTCACCAACCGGCTTAACAATGAGAGCGAAATGACGATTTTGCGGGCAACAGGTATGAGCGTTTGGCGCTTGTCACGCCCCGTCGTGCTCTTTGGCTGCCTTGTGATGCTTTTAACCATGGGCCTTAATCATATCCTAACACCAATGAGTGAACGGTATTATAAAGTTAAGGAAAACCTCCTAAGTGCGGACTTAGCAGCCAAGCTTTTAAAAGAAGGACAATTCATTCATCCCGAGAGCAATGTTACTATTTTTATTGAAGAAATTTCCGAGAGCGGTGAACTAAAACGCGTGTTTCTCTCGGACCGACGGCAAGATACTAGGGTGAGAAGCTATAGCGCCGAGACTGCATATTTACTCAAACAAGACGAAAACACCCGTCTCGTGATGGTAAACGGCTTGATGCAAAGCCTTGATACTGAAACCAAACGTCTCTCTGTGACTGAATTTGAAGACCTCACGTATGATTTAGGTGATCTGTTTCAAAGTATCGAAGACGTGCGCTTTTCTGAAAGAGAAACGCCAAGCTTGGAGCTTATTCCCCTTCTTTTTTCGAGTGTATTGCCTGCGTCGTCTAAAACCGCTGTTGCAACTGAGGTGAATCGAAGAACGCAAAAAGCTTTAATCGCGCTCTTTGCGGCCTTAATTGGATTTAGCTGCCTTATGAGTGCCAGCTTTTCCCGTGTTGGCAACAGTCGCGTGATACTGATCGCTATCTTTGTTCTGATTGCCTCAGAGGTCATCGACAGTATGATAAGTGACCGCCCTAAGGTAACGCAATTTGATCAATATCTAATTTATTCGCCCTCCCTCTTTCTTTTGGCCATATCTCTGTTTTTGATCACTGTTGTTTCAGACAAGCTGCACCTCCGCAAAGCCACTTATCTAAGCCAGGACAGAACAACATGACGCTTCATGTCTATTTTGCACGGCGTTTTTTGTTTAGTTTTCTAGCCGTATTTGGCGTTTTTGCGCTATTTTGCCTGTTTGCAGAGCTCACGAACCAATTTCTTTGGTTTGGCGGCAAAACAGATCTTTCGACGATTGCGATCCTAGCTGCGTTAAATACCCCCCAAACGGTAGATACCATCCTGCCTCTTATAATGGTTTTTGCCTCTGTACTTTTGTTTCTCACGCTTGCGCGGGGCAGCGAACTTGTCGTGGCTCGCGCGTCTGGACGGTCCGGTTCCGCCTTTTTGCTTGGTCCAATCTCAGTTGTTGTTTTGATAAGTGTTGCTTTGCTGACCATCGTCAATCCGATTGTCAGCTACGCGACCAATCAATATACGGCACTTAGTAATTCGCTCAAAAACAACGGTCGATCTGCAGTTTCCTTGAGTCGTGAAGGCATGTGGCTGCGCCAAGCGGACGAAAACGGACATGCGGTCATTTGGGCCAAATCCTCCAACAGCGATGGCTCCATCTTTTTTAACACAACCTTTTATCTCTTTTCTGATACTGGGCTTGCCGAACGGCAAATCACCGCTGAAACGGCGCGCATCGGGCCAAACGGCTGGACGCTTTATCGTGCAAAAATTTGGCGCATTGGCGAGGATGCTCCACCTGAAAAAAACACGGAACTGAAAAACAAACTCACCCTCAAAAGCACGCTTACTCAAGATCAAATTCAAGATCGTTTCCAAAAACGTGCTACGATTTCCCTCTGGAACTTGCCAGCAACTATCGAAACGTTAAAAGCGGCTGGATTTTCGGCTAAGCGGCACGAAGTGTGGCTTCATTCCGAATTTTCACGCCCCTTATTTTTGATCGCCATGCTATTTCTTGGCGCTGCATTTTCGATGAAACACAGCCGATTTGGCGGCACTGGACGCGCCTTGCTTGGAGCTGTTTTATTCGGTTTTGGCTTTTTCTATCTTCGCAATTTCTCCCAAGTTTTGGGAGAAACGGGTCAACTCCCTATTCTCATCGCAGTCTGGACACCACCGATCGCATGTTTATTACTATCAGTGAGCATGCTACTTTTTGCGGAGGATGGATAAACATGCCTCTCGCGCGCAGGTTTCTTTACATTTTTAGTTTTCTCCTAACCTTATGCGTTGTGTCCTCTCCAAGCAACGCGCAAGACAGCGACGTCCTTTTACTGGCAGACACGATAACCCTCACGCCCGAAGGTAACTTAGTGGCAGGAGGACAGGTTGAAATTTTCCATGAAGGCCAAGAATTAAGGACATCAAAGCTTATCTATATGAGCGATAGCGAGACTATTTTTTTCCCTGAGGGTGCACATCTCTTAGACGAAAATGGCGACAGTTTTATTGCATCATCAGGGGAATTGAGCCGTGATTTGAGCAAAGGGATCGTAAAAGGTGCAAAATCAGTCATCAATCAGCAACTGGAAATGCAGTCAGAGGAATTAGAGCGTGAGAACAGGATCGCGACGCAATTTCGCGGAGTACGCGCGACGGCCTGCACATCCTGCACGCAAACGACACCGATTTGGCAGATCAGGGCAAGTTCAGGATTTCATGATCGCGAAAAGCAGCAAATTTTCTTCAATCACGCGCATCTTAGAATCTTCAACATTCCTGTGTTTTATACCCCATACCTTCGCTTGCCTGAACCTAGCGTCAAACGTATGCGTGGTTTCCTTGTCCCTCGTGCGAGGCAAAGCAGTCTTTGGGGGCTTGGCTTGGAATTGCCATACTTCATTCCAATCGGGCCAGACAAAGATATTACGCTCACGCCTTTATGGTCGCAAGATTCACAAACGCTCAAAATTAGATATCGGCAAGCCTTGGACAGAGGCAATATCGATGCGGATTTCGCCATCTCAAAAGACCAAATTAAGCCTGATATTTTTCGCGGCCGCTTGTCTGTAAACGGCAAAGTGGACCTCAACAAGGGATACAAACTAAGTTTTGGCTCAACCGTTTTCAGCGATGACACATATGGTTCTGATTACGGCTATGGCTCTTCCAACCGATTGGAAAGTAAAGCCGATATTACAAAAACCAATAAGTCCACATATCAAGAAAGCCGCCTGTCCTATTATCATGCGCTTTATGAAAATATCGAACGGGTACCAACAGTCATAAATTACAACGAATTTGAGCGAAATTTTAAGCTTTCTGGCATTTCAGGGCGTTTTACAGCGAGCGGCATTTTACACATTAATTATCGACATTCGGATAT
>WTIQ01000415.1 GCA_011525185.1 Paracoccaceae bacterium
AGATTGCTGTTTGTTGTGAGTCTTGTTCTCGCCATGGTCGCCCTCTCTGTTTTTTGGCTCCCAAATGCGCTAAAGAGCTACGCTCTCCACGTGGTTCCAGCGGTCAAGCAAGAGGCAATTGGCAAAGCGATTTTGAACGAAATGAGAAGTTTTGCAGGCAACCCTTGTAGCTCTGCACTTGCGGACCAATCGCTTGTAAAATTGGCCAACCGCTTGGAAGGTGAGAGAGCAACCCTGCATATTTTACCCGACGGAATAACGACGACACAGCACCTACCTGGTGGTCTCATCCTTATGCCACGTGAATTGATCGAAGATCTTGAAGACCCCGATGCCGTAGCGGGCTTTGCCCTTGTCGAGCTCTTACGATATGAGCAAGGCTCTGCTCTTGGCGATCTGCTTGACTTTGCCGGGACGCTGGCGACGTTTCGCCTGCTAACAACAGGTGAATTACCCACTCAGAGCCTTAAAGATTATGCGCTCCACATACTCACCCTCCCGCCCGAACGGGTCCCAGAGGAGGCTATCATCGCTGCCTTTGCCCACCTAAAATTGCGCATTGAGCCCTATGCCTATGCCCTCGATATAACAGGCGAACAATCGCTCGCGCTGGTCGAAGCAGGAAAGCTCGGTCAGGGCACATTAGAGCCAAGCCTCTCTGATAGTGACTGGGTGAGATTACAAACAATTTGCGGCGGCTAGAGCATGTTGAACCAAAGGGGGTCTGGTTTGGCGGTTCCAATATGGGACGCATTCATAAGATGGAGCGTGTCGGTCTATTCCAAAGACCTCTTCATAACACCGCTTCCGCTTAGAAATAAGGCCCGCGCCTGCCTGGGTAGACGCGCACTTGAGATGGCGCAACCTTTGAGAATTCAACGCAGTATCCATATATTTCAATACGTTGAGATAGTGAACGCGCCTGCCAAGGGGGCAGGCAGGCGCGGGCCGGTGGCGCCACTGGGTGCGGTGTTTTGGCTATTGTTTCTAGCATGCGAAAGCCTTTTCCAGTTGAACCCTACAGGCTCTAGCGCTTAGGCAATAAGTAGCGCTAGATCATAAAGGGCCAGATCAAAGATGCTCCGTTCCGAAACCCAAAACTTCCCACTGGCCGCCACCTTGTTGGTCAGTGAGCTCGTTTTAGGATTTTTTTTAGCGAGTATTGTAAAAACGCTCGCAGAACATCTGGCCGTGTTTCAAATACTTTTGTTCCGGTATCTACTCTCTCTGCCCATTCTAATCCTTTGGGCACGCCTCGCATTGGGCAAAGAGTTCATGCGGATCACCAACAAACCCATCATGGCGCTGCGTAGCATCTGCGGTTTCTTGGGGTTAATGATGTGGTTTATTGCCGTCTCCCATATTGACCTCAGCCTCGCCACCGCCCTTGGCAATACAATGCCAATGTTCATTACCATTTTTGTTGTTTTGATGGGACAGGAACTTGTGGGACCACGACGCGCCATTGCTGTGGCTGTGGGGTTTGTCGGCGTCTTTATTCTCCTCTTTCCCATATCTGTAGATTTCAACTGGATTGGTACGCTCAGCGCTCTTGCAGGGGCGCTTTTCGCTGCATTGATGTTTATCTTTATCCGGCTGTTAGGCAAAACCGATGCCGCAGTTACAACAGCAATTTGGTACAATAGTTTTGGGGCTTTGGCCTCTGCTCTCCTGTGCTTAGTCTTCGGCTCATTTGATATGCGTTTTGGAGCCGAAACGGCTGACTATAATCTCATGCCTTGGCTCTTGGGATTGGGGCTAATGGCGAGCTTTCAGCAATATGCGCTTGCGCAAAGTCACTATTATGCCGATGCATCCGCCCTCGCCCCCCTGCATTATCTCACGATCCCAATTGGCGTTGGTTTTGGGGTGCTTTTATTTGACGAAGCCCTCACGAGCAAATTTGTCATAGGCACCGCGATTATCTTGGGAGCCAATATTTATATCTTTCTGCGCGAACGCAAATATGAACAGGTCGAATAATAAAGACCTTTGCACAATAAAAATGGTAGTAATAATACCCGACCAGTAGCACTATCAGCCCGCGGCTGCCCCATCGGCTGGCGCAGCCCTCATTTCTAAATTGACATGCAGTAATGCAGACGTCTTTATCCTTGAAAAAACCTCTCAGAGCGAGCTCCTAGATGAAAACATTTTGGACATCTTCTGCCTCTGGCTTTGCAGCTGGTCTATGCGTCGTCTTTATATGGTCATTTTGGCTTATCGTGAGCCGTATAGGGGCCACATCAAGTTTGACCATCTTTGATCTAGCCGCGATCCGCTATGGCGTCTCTGCGCTCGTCTCAATCCCCTTCGTCCTCTACTTTAAGCCTTGGAAAGACCTTAAAAAATCTCAAATCGTAATACTGACCTTTATCTTAGGACCCATTTACATCCTATTTGTTTTTGCTGGGTTTATCTTTGCACCCGCAGCCCATGGTGGGATATTCATGAACGGTGTCTTACCGATCTTCACGCTTTCCATTGGCATTGCCTGTCTTGGACAAAAGCCAATCAGTCGCAAAATTATCGGCGCTCTGATTATTTTGGGTGCGACTTTTCTACTTGGAACTGACGGCGAACATTTAGACCTCTCTCAGAGCTGGAAAGGTGATGTCTGCTTTCTAATCGGTGCCGCGTTCTTCGCGGTTTATGTCACTCTCTCACGCCTATGGGGTATACGTACGATTGATATTTTGCTCTGCGGCGCCCTATTAAACGGCCTTATTTACCTGCCCATCTGGGCATTGTTCTTGCCAAGTGGCTTGGGACAAGCCGAGCCTTTTACCCTCACAGTACAAATCATTTATCAAGGCCTCGTTCCCAATTTACTGGGCCTCATCTTGATTGCACATGCCTCAAAAACAGTTGGGACTGACGCAACATCGGCGCTTGTTGCAAGCGTACCAGCGCTTGGGGCCGTTCTCGGTGTGTGGCTCTTGGAAGAGCATCTTAGCGTTATGGGTTGGTTTGCCGTTACCGCCCTGACGCTCGGGTTATTCATGATAACACTTTCGCCGCGGCAAGCGTCGTCACCTTAAGCCTAAATCAAACTGGTTGCATATTCATACAGTCATTTAGACATAAGGATTGGGACTGCCTTTGTTAACCCGAATTAAGGATCAGGAAATAGCGGGGATCCCGAATAGAGCATTTTCAGAAAAAATTGAGAGATTTTTTCGGTTCGGAATTGCGAACAATCAAAAACTTGTAGCGGTTGCAGTGATATAACAATGTTTGAAATCGCTATAGCGCTGAAAGGCAAAAGAACTTTGAATTCAAAAGCATTACACAAAAATTGTCTGGCCAGTGGCATCACTGGGCCGAACCATAAGGAGCATTTTGCTATCGTGCTTTATTCTGCGACAAACGTATATTACAGATCCTGTCGGCGAATGCCTTCCGCGCGGCAGTATTCTCGTGCGAGCCCTTCGTGCATATCTTCAGGCCACTCAACGGCTTCATCCCATTGCAATTGTCGCTTTGTGTACAGTTGGCATGTGACTTCACCTTGAGACGTCTTCAAGACCACGGGATCGCTCACAAATTTTGTCCGATCAACGCAGGCAGAAAGAGCTAGCGCCAATACGCCAAACACTACAACTCTGCTCATATGAATACTCCTTATACCTGAATAGCTGTCTCGAACGTGCTCAGAGACGCGCCTGATCTTTAACGGTCATAAGTCTATTTATGCGAACAAAGGTTTATAGTCGTCGCAAAATCGTTTGATAAATCAAGACTTTTGGCAGCATTCAACGCGAATGCCGCCAGAAAAGTATCGAAACTCATTAAACTAAGACGGCGGTAATTTAACCGTCCACCCGAATGCGCGCATTTTTGGGGTCATAGGGGCTGTCTTCGACAACCTCAGCTTCCCAAAATTCGTTGAGGATTTTCACCCTAAGCTTGGTCCCCACAACTGCCAATTCGGGTTTCACATACCCCATACCAATCGATTGTTGAAAGGCCACGGAATAGCCGCCAGACGTCAGGCGTCCGACCTTTTCGCCTGCCTCTGTATAAAGTGCCTCGCGCCCCCAAGGGTCTGCATCCTCTGGGCCATCGATCAAGAAGGTGACGCATTTTGATCTCACGCCTTTCTCCAGCATGTCAGCCTTGCCGTAAAACTCTTTATCTAAATCGATAAAGCGTGGCAAATCGGCCTCTTGGGGCGTCGCGTCACGACCAAGCTCTGTTCCAAAGGCACGGTAGCTTTTCTCTTGCCGTAGCCAGTTTTGCGCCCGTGCCCCCACAAGCTTGAGACCATGGGGCTCTCCAGCTTGCATGAGTTGATCCCAGAGATAATTTTGCATTTCAATTGGATGATGGAGCTCCCAGCCCAATTCACCCGTGTAAGCGACGCGGATCGCAGTAACAGGGCACATGCCAAGCTCAATATTTTGCGCCGACAACCAAGGGAAGCGTTTGTTTGAGAAGGCTGAGGCAGGATCTGCATCACAGATAAGAGATCCCAAAACATCGCGCGTTTTTGGCCCTGCTAACGCAAACACACCGTATTTGCTTGTGACATCAGAGACGCTCACGGACTTACCCGTTGAACAGAAGTCCTCAACCGCTTTGATAAGATAATCTTGGTCATAGGCGGCCCACGCCCCTGCAGACACGAGGTAATACCCATTTTCCGCCATCCGCACGATGGTGTATTCGGTGCGCGTGGTTCCCGCTGAGGTCAAGGCGTATGTTAGATTTATCCGTCCAACACGGGGCAATTTATTACAGGTAAACCAGTCCAGAAATTCGGTTGCATCTGGCCCACTCACAGAGGTTTTTGCAAAAGCTGTTGCATCAATGAGACCGACCCCTTCCCGGATTGCTTTGGCCTCCTCAACCGCATATTGCCACCAACCCCCACGACGGAAGGAGCGTGCATCATGGTCAAAATGATCAGATGCATCTATTGGGCCGTAGTAATTTGGGCGCTCCCATCCATTCACCTGGCCAAACTGCGCCCCCAGCGCCTTTTGTCTATCATAGGCAGGTGCCGTTCTAAGAGGACGCGCCGCTTCACGCTCTTCATCAGGGTGATGGAGGATATAGACGTGCTCGTAGCACTCTTCGTTTTTCTCAACCGCATATTGCGTCGTCATCCAAGGCCCGTAGCGCTTTGGATCAAGGCTTGCCATGTCGATCTCGGCCTCGCCCTCAACCATCATCTGGGCGAGATAATAGCCTGTCCCCCCCGCTGCTGTGATTCCGAAGGAAAACCCTTCAGCCAGCCACATATTGCGCAAACCTGGCGCAGGCCCGACAAGAGGATTGCCATCAGGTGTGTAACAAATTGGTCCGTTGTAATCATCCTTCAAACCGACCGTTTCGCTTGATGGAATACGATGGATCATGGACATATATTCTTCCTCAATCCGTTCCAAATCCAGCGGGAATAGATCCGCGCGGAAACTGTCAGGCACCCCATACTCGAACCTTGCAGGCGCGTTTCTTTCGTATGGCCCAAGGATCCAGCCCCCCCGCTCCTCGCGCACATACCACTTGGCGTCTGCATCCCTCAAAACTGGATGTTCACCATTGTTTTTACGCCATTCGACCAAGGCAGGATCAGGTTCTGTCACAATGAATTGATGCTCAACAGGGATTGCAGGGGTTTTGATCCCAAGCAGTTTTGCTGTGCGTTGTGCGTGATTACCCGTTGCAGTGACCACATGCTCTGCGCGCACCACAATTTGTTCGTCAGAGGCGACGAGGTTGCCACCTTGTTCCACCATCTTAGTTAAGGTCACATGCCAGCAATCGCCTGTCCACTCATAGGCATCTGCTTGCCACTTGCGCTCAATCATCACGCCACGTTGGCGCGCACCTTTGGCCATAGCCATTGTGACATCAGCAGGGTTAATGTAGCCATCCGTCGGATGGTATATTGCCCCCACCAAGTCATCTGTATTTACAAGGGGATATCTCTCTTTGATTTGCTTATATGACAGCCATTCATAGGGCACGCCGCAGGTTTCAGCGGTGGTTGCATAGACCATATACTCATCCATACGCGCCTGAGTTTGCGCCATGCGGAGATTGCCGACAACCGAAAACCCTGCATTCAGCCCCGTTTCTGCCTCAAGTGTTTTATAAAAATCGACAGAATATTGATGAATATGCGTCGTCGCATAAGACATGTTAAACAGCGGCAAAAGACCGGCCGCATGCCAAGTTGAGCCAGAGGTCAGTTCATCCCGCTCCAGCAACATCACATCTTGCCAACCTGCTTTTGCCAAGTGATATGCGATTGAAGTCCCAACGGCCCCGCCGCCAACAACCAAGGCTTTTACATCGGTTTTCATACGACAATTTTTCCCTTCTCGATTTGGCGTTAGTTATGCGTTCCTAGAATGAATTATTGTATAGACCTTCCGACTTGTCACCTTCCAAAACCGACGAGGCATTTGACCAGTCGAACGAATTTGCCCGACAGACAACGCGCGCGCTAAGTCGTTTTTATAAAAGATTCGATTTATATGACCGCTGATTGTAAGCATATCGCAAACAATTTTCTTATTTTCCCCTTGAAAGTTAACGACAGAAGATGGGTCACGACAGCCGATAGAGTAAGCAAAGGCCTATGTCAGAGTTTCCCCGCCTATTCAGCCTTGAGAGAGGAAAAACTACTTTCATTCGCGCACTTAACTTGCCTATAAAGTTTGCGTAGAGTAGGGCACGAGCCTGCGGTGGAAAAAGGAGCCTTTATATATGCTAGGTCTGGGCAATTTGACGGGCATGTTTTCCCAAGATATGGCCATTGATTTGGGGACAGCGAATACGCTGGTCTATGTCAAAGGGCGCGGTGTAATTTTGTCCGAACCTTCTGTGGTCTCTTACCATGTCAAAGATGGCCTTAAAAAGGTTCTTGCGGTGGGTGAGGATGCGAAACTTATGCTGGGGCGCACGCCTGGCAGTATTGAGGCCATCCGCCCGATGCGCGAGGGCGTCATCGCAGATTTTGACGTCGCCGAAGAAATGATAAAACACTTTATTCGCAAAGTGCATCGTCGCTCGAATTTTTCTAAGCCTAAAATTATTGTTTGCGTTCCCCATGGTGCGACACCCGTTGAGAAACGCGCCATTCGCCAGTCAGTTCTCTCCGCTGGAGCGCGTCGCGCTGGCCTCATCGCCGAGCCGATTGCCGCCGCAATTGGTGCTGGCATGCCGATTACGGAACCAACTGGCAATATGGTTGTCGATATTGGCGGGGGAACGACGGAAGTGGCCGTACTCTCCTTGGGCGATATCGTTTACGCCCGCTCCGTGCGCGTTGGTGGTGATCGCATGGATGAAGCGATCATCAGCTATCTGCGACGTCAGCAAAACTTGCTTGTTGGAGAAAGCACCGCCGAGCGTATCAAAACATCCATTGGGACCGCGCGGATGCCAGACGATGGACGCGGCGCATCTCTTATGATCCGAGGTCGCGATCTTTTGAACGGGGTACCAAAAGAAACTGAGATCACCCAAGCGCAGGTTGCGGATGCCCTTAACGAACCCGTACAGCAAATTTGTGAGGCCGTAATGACCGCATTGGAAGCGACACCTCCAGACCTCGCCGCTGATATCGTCGATCGGGGCGTTATGTTGACAGGTGGCGGTGCTTTACTGGGTGATTTGGACCTTGCTCTAAGGGAGCAAACTGGACTTGCCATCTCAATCGCAGAAGAAAGTCTTAATTGCGTTGCGATGGGCACTGGAAAGGCGCTAGAATTTGAAGATCAACTCAGACATGCGATAGACTTTGACAGCTAGAAACAGCTTTTGAAAATGGAGACGCTCTTTGAAGCAGGGCAACTCTCAAAAACAGGATTTCGTTAATCCGCTAAGGCGGTTTTTAATTGGTATCCTGTGCCTTTGCCTCATTGCACTTTTTCTGATCTGGCGCATTGATAATCCACGTGTCGAAAAACTTCGCGCAGATATCGTCGATACGGTTGTTCCAAGTATGAATTGGTTTATGGCTCCAACCAAAAAGATGGTTGATCTGGTTACCGACTTTAGAAGCTACCAAAAATTGGTTGAGCAAAACCAGGAGCTTAGACGCGAGCTGCAAAAGATGCAAAGCTGGAAGGAAGCCGCGTTAAAATTACGGCAAGAAAACGCGAAGCTGCTGGATCTCAATAACCTCAAACTCAATCAAAAACATACCTATATCAGCGGAATTGTTATGGCCGATAGTGGGTCCCCTTTTTCTCAATCGGTTCTTTTGAATGTTGGAGAGCGCGACGGGGTGAAAGACGGATGGGCTGCCATGGACGGCCTTGGCCTCGTCGGACGGGTTTCGGGAACGGGCCAAAATACCAGCCGCGTGATCCTTCTGACAGATATCTCCAGCCAAATTCCAGTTCAAATCCAACCGTCTGGACAACATGCCGTGGTAGCAGGAGACAATTCTCTTAACCCACGTATAGATTTTGTCAAAGATCACGATGTGATCCGCCCAGGGGATCGTATCGTCACCTCTGGCAAAGGGGGGGTGTTACCTCCCGATTTGCTCATTGGGCAACTCGTGGTAGACACACAAAAGCGTCTTCGTGTTAGGCTCGCTGCAGATTACGAGCGATTAGAATTTTTGCGGGTTCTAAGAACCTATAATGAGGTGCCAATTGCAGGAACAGGGGAGTTGATCTTGCCGAGCACCCGCATAAGTGCAGCCGAACCGACCCAAGCCACAGAGGAATAGTCCGAATATGATAAAATCGATTTCATATTCGTTCGTCTTTTCCAGCCTGATTATCATACTGACAGGACTGCGCTTAATCCCCTTTCACAACTTACCTGAAATTTTGATTGCGCCCGATCTTGTGCTTGCGTTCGTCTTGGTCTGGTGTATCCGCCTGCCGAAGAATGCACCTTCGCTTTTAATTGTTGTGTTATTCGTTTTGCTGGATTTTATCCATGACCGCCCGCCTGGATTATTTGCCTGCCTCGTATTTTTGGCCAGCGAATGGCTCAAAAGCAGAACTTTAAAAGCAGAAGAATATCAATTTATTTCAGAATGGACGCTCTTTGCACTTGCTGTTCTGGGAATTTTTCTGGCGTATCGCACGGTGCTTTGGGTCACACTTTTACCACTCCCAGGTCTTCTTCCTAGTTTCCTTTCGATGATTATAACGATTGCGATCTATCCCTTGGTCACAGGATTTTGTCGTTTCTGCTT
This sequence comes from Paracoccaceae bacterium, assembly GCA_011525185.1. Classification (GTDB taxonomy): domain Bacteria; phylum Pseudomonadota; class Alphaproteobacteria; order Rhodobacterales; family Rhodobacteraceae; genus LFER01. Next base: position 9,176 of record WTIQ01000415.1, read on the forward strand.
TGGCCTGCGACGCTACCATGAGACATCATTTTTACATGGTGACCCGCGATGAACAAGTCAGAGAACCACGATCACCGCATATCCAATCGCATGACGCGCCGGGCCGCCGTGGTCGGGCTGTTGCAATTAGGGTTTGCTGGTGCTCTGGCTTTGCGAATGCGTAATTTGCAGATTGAAGAAGCGGAACAATTTCGTCTGCTAGCAGAAGAAAACCGTATCAACGTACGCCTGATTTCTCCGAGCCGAGGTGAAATATACGACCGCAATGGGATTATCCTTGCTCGCAATGAGCCGAGCTATCGCATCACACTGATCGAAGAAGATGCAGGGGATGTGGAACGTGTTCTAGGTAAACTGGCACAGCTCGTTCCTATGAGCAGCGAAGACCTAGAGCGCACCTATGCAGAATTGGATCGCAATCCATCGTTTTTGCCTGTCACTGTGGTGGATCGCGTAACTTGGGAGGATGTTTCACGCGTCGCCATCAATACCCCAGTCTTGCCTGGTATTACGCCCGAAGTGGGACTGTCGCGCTACTATCCTCTTGCTGATAATTTCACTCATGTTGTCGGCTACGTCGGCCCCGTCAGCACGCGCGATCTTGAGCGTCATCAAAACCCTGATCCCCTCCTAAAAATCCCACGCTTCCAGATTGGGAAATCCCGTCTTGAAGCCAGCTTTGAAGACCAATTGCGCGGTCGTGCTGGAACCAGACAAGTCGAAGTAAACGCAACTGGTCGCATTATGCGTGAACTTCGACGCTCCTCAGGAGAGGCTGGAGAGAACGTCCAGTTGACAGTTGATGCCGCGCTTCAATGCTATGTTCAGGCGCGATTGGGAGAAGAGAGCGCCTCAGCTGTTGTAATGGATTGCAAGAGTGGCGAAATTCTCGCCATGACATCCACGCCAAGTTATGATCCAAACAAATTTGTGCGTGGAATATCGCACACGGATTACAATGCTCTGCTCGAAGACGAACGCAAGCCACTTGTCTCCAAAGCGCTGCAAGGCATTTATCCGCCAGGCTCGACCTTTAAGATGATCACAGCAATAGCCGCGCTTGAATCAGGCCTTATAAACGAAAAAACAAAAGTTTATTGCCCAGGTCACTTAGAGATATCTGGCAAAAAGAAATATTGCTGGAAGCGGGGTGGTCACGGTCAGGTCAACCTTGAAAAATCACTGCGCGAGAGCTGCGACGTTTATTATTATGAAGTTGCTTTGAAAGTTGGCATTAAGAAAATTGCAGAAGTCGCGCGCCGCTACGGTTTGGGGATTGAACACGACTTGGGCTTGGAGGTCGAAGCTGCTGGCCTTATCCCCTCTAAAGAATGGAAAAAGCGCACGAAAGGCATGGACTGGCTGATTGGGGACACAGCAAATGCATCTATCGGACAGGGCGACGTCCTTACCTCTCCCTTGCAATTGGCCGTTATGACCGCAAGGATCGCAACGGGTAAAGATATTAAACCTGTGCTTTTGAACTCAAACTCCAACGGCGGCGGGCAGCTCCCCACCACTGATCTCGAAGATGATCCTGCGCGATTGAAGGCCGTCCGTCAGGCCATGTTTAATGTGAGCAACAAACGAAACGGGACAGCCTATAAATCACGCCTGATAAAAGATAAGTTTCGGATGGCGGGGAAAACGGGCACGAGCCAAGTTTTTAGCATTTCAGAAGCAGAGCGTAAAAAAGGTATTACCTCTAATGAAGATCGTGAGTGGAATCGCCGCGATCATGCGCTTTTTGTCTGTTATGCCCCCTTTGACGATCCCAAAGTTGCTGTCTCTGTTGTGGTTGAACATGGCGGTGGAGGATCAAAAACAGCGGCACCCATTGCACGAGATATCGCATTGTTTGCATTGTCTGACGGCGAATGCCCGCTTGACGCCTATCCCGTAAAAGATCGCGAACACATCGCCGAGCAAAAAGAAATGCTCGCAAAGATTTTACCCGACTTATCCAGCAATAAGAACGTTGAAATATGAGTTATCTTGAATATCGCGTGCGTTCCATTCCCCGTGGCTTTCGTAAGATACTGCATCTCAACTGGGCCTTGATTTTACTGCTCATTGCCGTGGCTTCCATTGGGATTATCATGCTCTATTCGGTTGGTGGCTCCTTTTCGCAATGGGCCGAGCCACAACTCAAACGGTTTCTCGTCACCTTTGTGATGATGCTTATGATCGCAATGGTGCCCATTTGGTTTTGGCGCAATATGTCCGCTATAGCCTATCTTTTTGCGCTGACTTTGATCGTGCTTGTTGGCTTTATCGGAAGCACTGGGATGGGGGCACAGCGTTGGATTGATCTCGGGTTTATCAAACTCCAGCCCTCTGAAATTATGAAAGTCGCTATCGTGATGGCGCTCGCAGCCTATTATGATGTTCTCCCTCCCAGTAAAATCTCCCGACCGGTTTGGGTCCTCTTACCTTTGCTTATTATCGCCTTACCGACCCTCTTGGTGTTACGCCAACCAGACCTTGGCACCTCGCTGCTTATTCTGATCACGGGCGGGACGGTCATGTTTCTTGCGGGCGTCCATTGGGCTTATTTTACGAGCGTTCTATGCGCGGGTGTCGGCGTTGTCTTTGCCGTCTTCCAAACCCGTGGGACCGAATGGCAACTCCTTAAAGACTACCAATACAGGCGCATCGATACCTTTCTCGACCCCTCAACCGACCCTTTGGGTGCAGGATACCATATCACCCAGTCCAAAATCGCTTTAGGCTCGGGTGGCCTCTCAGGACGGGGGTTCAAAATGGGCAGTCAATCGCAGCTTAATTTCCTTCCTGAAAAACACACAGACTTTATCTTTACCACACTGGCCGAAGAGTTTGGCTTTGTCGGCGGCATCTCTCTCTTGGCGATTTACATGCTGATCTTGCTCTTTTGTCTTATCGCAGCACTTGAGGCACAGGATCGCTTTTCCAAACTGCTGATTTCTGGAATAGCCATGACCTTTTTTCTCTTTTTTGCTGTGAATATGTCGATGGTGATGGGCCTCATGCCCGTCGTTGGTGTCCCGCTTCCGCTTGTCAGTTGGGGGGGATCGGCCATGTTGGTCTTGATGGCAGGCTTTGGTTTGATACAATCCGCATACGTGCATCGACCAAGGACAACTAAGTGAGCATCAATATTCTCTTCGCCGCTGGCGCTAAAGATTGGGAGGTTTACAAACCACATCTTGAGCGTGAGTTTCAAAACCGAGCGCTAGACTTTCACTTGGGCACCGATATCAAACCCTCTGAAGTCGATTATATCATCTATGCCTCAACCAGCACTTTGAGGGATTTCACCCCGTTTACACGTTGCAAAGCGGTTTTGAACCTCTGGGCTGGCGTTGATACCATCGTGGGCAACCAAAGCCTCAAAATACCGCTCGCACGCATGGTCGATCATGGGCTGACACGGGGTATGGTCGAATGGGTCGCAGGCCATGTGCTGCGCTATCACTTAGGCATGGATCGACACATAATTAATCCCGAACAGCGATGGGAGCCTCATATCCCCCCTCTGGCAGAGGAACGTATCATCACGCTCCTTGGACTGGGCGAGTTGGGCCGCAACTGTGCTGAGGCACTTCAGCATCTTGGGTTTCAAATCCGTGGCTGGAGCCGACGCGCAAAGCACATTGAAAACATGGAAACCTACAGCGGAGAGAATGGGCTACTCGCCGCCCTAAAGGGTGCTGATATGGTTGTGCTCCTCCTGCCCTCAACGCCCGAGACGGAAAATATTTTGGACAAAACCGCTCTGTCCGCGCTCAAAAAAGAGGCCTATGTCATCAACCCGGGCCGTGGTCCACTGATTGAGGACGAGGCGCTCTTGGCCGCACTGGATAGCGGGCAGATCGCCCATGCCACACTTGATGTCTTTCGCAACGAGCCGCTGCCCAAAGAGCACGCCTTTTGGTCCCACCCCAATGTGACCGTCACCCCCCATATCGCCGCCGCCACACGTGCCTCTTGTGCTGCGCCAGTGATCGCCGAAAACGTCCAACGTGGAGAAGCGGGCACGCCCTTTCTCCATCTCGTTGACCGCACGAGCGGGTATTAAAGCGTAATTTTTCAAAAGACCCTTGCAAAATAGAACATGATAGAAATGACTTCCCATCTGGCGGGAACATGTGGCCGCGCCTGCCTGCCCCATGCGCAAACATACCATAAGTCAATTTTATCATTACTTTAGGTATGTTTTATTCTGGTACGCTCGCCTAAATCATTATAATTCTCTCGTCAAAATTTTGAGAAAGAGGGTGCAATCATATGTCCAAATCAATTAAGATCATCGCGCTTTTGACAGCGTGCACGAGCCTTTTATCCGCTTGCGCGGGGGGGGGAGGGTAGCGGGTCAAACGTTACAGGGAATACCGCAACTTTAGAGAATACAGGTACAGGTACAGGTACAGGTACAGGTACAGGTACAGGTACAGGTACAGGTACAGGT